>JAGCYM010000110.1 GCA_017960805.1 Ruminococcus sp. | reverse complement strand
TGTTGTGGACTTATCAGTCCTATACAGTAGTGGCGAAGTGGACACGCCTGTAAGAATAAGGGTTGCCTGATTTTCAGGTGAAAACTTAAATACCAACCTTCTTACGAAGCCCCCACCTCTTTAAGGTGGGGGAGAGTTCACGATGAAGTTCCTGTAATAATAGGTGACATGACTGAAACATCATTTACAGCTTATGTTCCTGTTTCCCTAGGGTGGGATCGCGAAGAAAGCATTGATGATGTAAATGAATATCTGAGGAATATGGATGTATTATATGTAGTATTTGATAATGAAGTCAATGAATGGAGAATCTCAAGGAGTGAAACTGCAGATTATGGCATCTATGAGAAAATGAAGGAAATGATAGGGGAGTAAGATCAGCATTTAATAATGACTACTGTCTCTTGTAAAATGTGCACAATTCAAACCTTGTTTTTTCAGCATAATAAAGATTGAAACAAGACTCTCCATATGTTAGAATTATAATATATTTTAGAGTACTTTCAAAGGAGGGTTAAGTACATGGGATTTTTTTCAAAGCTGTTAGGTGAGAATTCTGAACTCGGTGAACTCCTCAATGATGTCGCTAATGTTATCAAGCAGGAATCTGTTAATCTTCATGAAAGCGAGATAACCGGAGCAGAAACTACATATACTGATCATGATGATTCGGCTTATCTAAATAAGCTCGAAAATGAGAATTACGGATCAGCAGATTATGGTTTCTCATGGGGACCTGTGATGCCTGATGAACCAAACCAGTATAATTTTAACGGAACTTACAAGGAATACTTCAGAGATGTCTTCTCCAGTACTTATTCTTCTTATCGTATAGAAGAGTCTGAATCCTATAATGGCAGAGGGACGATCTTTACTTTCTGGGAGGGGGACAAAAAAGCTCTGGTAGTTGAGCTGCTTTCCAGAAAGAGTTCTGTATGTAAGCTGAGAGAGGACTGTCAGAAGGCACACATTCCATATCTGCGATTCTACTATGATTATGATGGATGGTGGAACACCAGGGAGTACGTTATTCAGCGTACACGCGTAGCTCTTATGGGCTGATAAAACTGAAAAAAACAGAAAGAGAACGCTTTGCGCCTGTGGCGGATCAGGCACGATCAAGTGAAAGGCTTCGCAGGCAGCCAGGTCGTGTACGGTCTAGTACATCCAAGAATTTTCTTGGATTTAATGTCTTCTCTTTCTGTTTTTCTATTTTAGGAGATACATATGTCGATATTAGACAAGCTCTCGCAGAGAGATATCTGGGAGAGCTTTTACAGATACAAATCGTCTCTTACAGGGAGCAGATCCTTCTGCAAGGAACTTCGCCGTTTCATTGAAAGCGAAGGATATATTCCTGTATGTGAACGGATAAAAAACAGAGAGAGATTTCCTCTTCCTAGCAAGTCGGTTATTAGTAAACTTGATACACGGAAAAAGCGTATAGTTTACACCTATCCGGATGCTGAAAACATGGTACTGAAGCTCCTGACTTACCTTACCCTTCGTCAGTATGACTATCTTTTCAGTGACGGCCTTTATTCATTCAGACCCAACAAGACCGCTAAGGACGCAGTACGGAGACTTACCGGCACCGCTAATATAAGGGAGATGTACTCTTACAAAGCAGATATAAGCAATTATTTCAATTCTGTTCCGCTTGACAGGCTTCTTCCTATGCTTAAGAATGTTACAGAAGGAGATCGAGAGCTTTTTGAATTCCTGAGCAGACTGCTGTCAGAACCATGCGTTTCAGACAGAGGAAATATAATAGAAGAGGAGAAGGGCATAATGGCAGGCACGCCGTTGTCGGCTTTCTTTGCCAATCTCTATCTAAGGGAGCTTGATCAGTACTTTGAAGAGAAGGGGATACCATACGGGAGATATTCTGACGATATTATCCTGTTTGCGGATTCTTTGAAGGAATGCGAGGAGCATGCTTCTTTCCTGCGCGGTTATATAGAGGAACACGGACTAACTCTGAATCCTTCAAAGGAGTGCTTCAGTGCGCCGCATGAAGACTGGACATTCCTTGGATTTACTTACAGAGGCGGAGTAATTGACATTGCTCCCGCTTCAGTTGAGAAGCTCAAGAATAAGATGCACAGGAAGTCAAGAGCTCTTCAGCGCTGGAAAAAACGCAATGAACTCGACGGAGAGAAAGCAGCTCGTGCATTCATACGTATTTTCAACAGAAAGCTTTTTGAGTGTTCAGATAACAACGATCTGACCTGGAGCAGATGGTTCTTCTCAGTAATCAATACAGATGTAAGTCTTAAAGAGATCGATCATTACGCTCAGGACTGTGTGCGTTTTCTGATGAGTGGAAAGCGGACCAAATCACGCTTCAATGTAAGATATGAGGAGATACGTTCGCTAGGACTTCGAAGCCTTGTTCATGAGTACTATTCTTTTACGAACTCCCCGATGGAAACAAGAATACTTGCAGAGCAGATCAGAGAAACATAGATTTTACTTCAAAGAGTGTTACACTTCCGTAATGCTCTTTTTCTTTACTGAAAGACATATTTTCTTCTTATTGCCAAGTGATCCGAGGCTTATTCTAGTTTGACAGCCTTTGTATTGACTTGAATTTGATTCTTTGATATAATTATTAATACTAAATTGTACATTATGAAAGCAGGTATATTATGGAAACCGTAAAAGAGCGATCGGTTACAAATAAAAAAGCACGCAAGATCATATTGATCGCATTATCGGTGCTGTTTCTGATATATGTAATAATAAATATTGTATTCTGGAATAAAGGCGTTCCCGAGCGCTTTTTCAAATACGAGATAACAGAAAATGGCTCTGTGGAGATAAATTATTGCTCTGCTCCATTTTTTCTGATAAATATCCCCGACACAATTGATGACAAACCTGTTACCTCGATAGGCAGACTTTTCGGAGACTCATATTTTGATGACGGTAAATGCAATTTAATGAAACATTTTGTCCTAGCTGTCCGCATGCCCGATTCAGTTGAGGAAATACACTACTGTGCTTTTGGCTGCTGTAATAGTCTGAGAATCATAAACATCCCTGCTTCTTTGAGATACACATCGCCGCGGGTACTTGCTGACACTAAGGTGAAAAAACTTGTTTTCCCAGAAGGTATCACTGAAATAGGCTGTGGCTATGACTATGATCTTGGTCGTGAAGCATGTTATGAGTCGTTCGCTGATATGAAGTATCTTCAGAAGGTTGTATTTCCTAAAAGTCTGAAAAGGATCGGGAACAACACGTTTGCAGACTGTCCCCGTCTTAAAAAAGTGACACTGCCCGACAGTATCGAAGAAATAAAGTACGGTGCTTTTCAGAACAGTGGTCTTAAAGAAGCAAACATTCCGAAAAGCCTTGTGAAGAACAGCGGCTGTATTTTCAAGGGTACTCCTTTTGAGGAAACTCTTGAAAAGGCTGCATCAGACGGTTTTGTTATATTCAATGATGTGCTGCTTTACAAGTATGTCGGTAACGAAGAAAATGTTGTGATACCTGACGGGATAGAGAACATCTGCGACAGAGCATTCTGGACAGCTCGTAACGTTAAAACTGTCGGGATACCTGAAAGTGTAAGATATATAAACTCTGCCTTTGAGTATTCTTCCGTTGAGAATCTTGTCATTCCCGATACAGTCGATACGGAAAGTGAGATGTCATTCTATTTCTGTGATAATTTGAAAGAAATAGTTCTTCCAGATAAACTGACAGAAATAAGTCCCTGCGCTTTTAAGTATTGTGCTTCTCTTGAAAGCATAAGCATTCCTGAAAGTACCAGGTCGATCGGCAGTTCTGCTTTTGAAGGCTGTAAATCACTGGAAAGAATAATAATCCCTGAAAGTGTTGAAGAAATAGGCGACAATGCGTTCAGCAATTGTAACTCACTTAAAGAGGTGGTCATAAACGGATCACCGCATATGGGCAAAGACGTTTTCAAGAATACTCCTGCAAAGAAACAGTAAAGCAGGACAGAACAGATGTAGAAAAATCTAATAAGCCCGCTGATGGAACTGGTTGATCACAGTTTTCTTCAGCGGGCATTATTCTTATCTGTAAAGGTTTCGCTTTATTTTTCTGGAACTGTTTTTCTCGAATTTTCTGTCCATTATCTCAAAGTCCTCTATATGCATATAGTCAGGAAGACTCTGATTTATTTTTGATATGTCACTCTTTAGATCCTTGCCTTTTTCGTTCTTTTTGAGAACAATCTTTGCTTTAAGGATCGAGTTGCTTCCTGATTTCTCGAGAACTACAAGACATTCATCAACGTATGGGAGTGCGCATATCTTTGATTCAAGATATTCTGGCGGTATGTTTTCTCCTTTTTCGGTGATGATGAGATTCTTTTTTCTGCCTGTCACGAAAATGACTCTGCCTTTTGTATAACCGATGTCGCCGGTTGCGAAGTAGCCGTCACACATGCTTTCATTTGTGGCTTTTTCGTTCTTGTAATAGCCAAGCATTATATTCGGACCTTTGACAAGGATCTCTCCGTCTTCAGCGATCCTGACATCAATGTTTTTCATTATGGTTCCGGCACTTCCAGCAATATTGTTGACAGATCGGCTGACCGCGACTGTAGGTGAGCATTCAGAAAGACCATATCCGTTAAGAACGGATATCCCGAGTTCATCAAATTTTCCAACAAGCTCGCTGTTAAGCGGAGCACCGCCGTTTACAATAAGTCTCAGGCGTCTATTGATAAGATTACCAAAGAATAGATGACGAAGGTCTATACCGAATTTCAAGAAGAATCGGCTGGTTTTAAGCATCCGTTCAAAGCTTTTTTCCTTGCCTTTCTTTTTGATTCCTTTTATTATTTCGTCGTAAATATTCTCTATGATCAATGGTACGGCACCGAAGAAATACGGGTCAAATGTCCTGATGTCACGCATCAGGTTATCTGTTGAATTGCATAGACAAAGAGTCGTGCCATTATACAGTGTTGCAAGCATGCATGGGTTGAATCCATAGGTATGGTTCATCGGGAGAAAAGCAAGAGTTGGGTTCTTCAGTTCATTGTTTTCAAGAGTACCGCGTACGTTTACTATGATATTGTACTGGCTGAGCATTACACCTTTTATCGTGCCGTCGGTGCCTGATGTTGAAGCAAGTACAGCGAAACGGTCCTTGTCTGTATCGCTTGCGCTCTTAAAAAATTCGTCTTCATTAGCTTTTTTGTCTATGATTGGTTTGAAGTCGGTATCAATATTTACAGCTGGGATTTCATGCCTGTTCAGCTTTAGGGCTGTATGATCCGTGCAGAAGATCATATCTATATCAAATCCATGAAGACACTTGCTGATCGATCCGGGATCGAGTTCACGGTCGATCGGTACTACTACGTTGTCTAGTATTGCGGCAAGATAGATCACTATATATTCATAGCGGTTCTCAGACAGAATTGCAATATGTTTGTCATGCATATTCATTTCACGAAAATAGGTGTTTACGGAGGCTATCTGAGATATGAGTTCACGGTACGTTATATCGATGATCTTTTCTCCGGACATATACCGAATGGCGATCTTGTCAGCGCTGCTTTCATAACGGCCTTTCAGCATTTCATAGAAGCTGTCGTAAATGACAGTATTCAGATATGGGTAGTCCATGTTACACCTCCTGCCTTCAGTAACTTGATTAGATATGACATTCTGTCAGAATTCAGGTGCGGTTTTGTCTTATATTGATATGGTTAGATTATTTTTCCCTATTATACCATATACAGATGGAAGCTTCAATGACTAGACAAAAATTTGTTTATGATGCTGTGAAAGGCACCTGCTGAATATACAAAGTTAACAAAGGTAATGTTTCAATTTTTTGATTTGGAATTGACATAGCTGGTTAATTGGATTATAATTTAAAGGTAAAAATACTCTGTCAGGAGGATAAAGAAATGCCAGCACCGAATGGAAGGTTTGGGCCTGGACCAGGCTATCTAACAGATGAAGAGAAACAGAATAAGCCAAAGGTTACAAAAAAACTGATAAAACGTATATTTTCATATCTTATGCCATACAAACTGCAGATGGCGTTTGTTCTTGCAGCTATCCTGTGTTCAGCTGTACTGACCCTTCTGCCTTCAGTACTGACAGGAAAGATAATCGACGATGGACTCATAGCGCGGAATATGCGTGCACTTGTCTTTTACATACTGCTTTCGTTCGGAGTAACTTTTCTTGCGAATCTGATCGGAATACTTGAGAGTTATCTCAATACGTGGATAGCACAGCATATTACTTTTGATATGCGTAATACAATGTATGCTCATCTGCAGAAGATGTCGATGAGATTCTTTACAACAAACAACCAGGGTGATATCATTACAAGAATGACGAGTGATATATCCGGCGTTCAGCAGATAATCACCAATACCCTGACTAGCATAATCTCGAATGCGATCACGCTGACGGTTGCTCTTGTTCTTATGTTCAGCGCAAACTGGAAGCTCGCGCTTATTGGTGTAGCGGTCGTTCCGCTGTTTGTTATCCCGACCAGAAGCGCCGGAAAGCGTCGCTGGTCAATTACAAAGGATTCGCAGGCTTGCAGTGATGAAATAAACGGAATTCTTAATGAAACTCTTTCGGTCAGCGGTCAGCTTCTAGTAAAGCAGTTCGGTATGGAAGAACGCGAATATAACCATTATGAGAATGTAAACCGTAAGATGATCGGTCTGAACATCAAGGAGAGCATGGCCGGAAGATGGTTCCGCATGGCTCTCGGAACGTTTACAAATATAGGCCCTATGCTTATTTATCTTTTCGGCGGTATCATCATGATGCGTTTCGACAAGACGATAACAGTCGGACAGATAAGTGTTCTTGTTGCACTTCTCGGCAAGATGTACATGCCTGTAAACCAGCTCCTGAACATCCAGGTGGACTGGATCCGTTCAATGGCAATGTTTACCCGTATCTTTGATTACTATGATATGAAGCCGGAGATAGAGAATGCGCCTGATGCTATCCGTCCTGCTTCAGCTGACGGAGAAGTTGAATTTCGCAATGTTCGTTTCTACTATGATCCTGAGCGCGAGATACTTCATGATATAAGCTTTACACTTAACAAAGGAAAGTGTATTGCGATTGTAGGACCTTCAGGTTCAGGAAAGAGTACGCTTATCAATCTCATTCCAAGATTCTATGATGTAATTGACGGAAGCGTTTTCTTTGACGGTAAGGATGTTCGAAGTCTGGATCTGGGATTCCTTCGTGAGAATATAGGTATAGTCAGTCAGGAAACGTATCTCTTCAATGGCACAATACGTGAGAATCTTCTTTACGCGAAACCTGATGCGACTGAAGAAGAACTCATCGAAGCCTGCAAGAATGCAAACATCTATGACTTTATCGAGAAGCAGGAAACAGGCCTGGATACTGTTGTTGGTAACCGTGGGCTTAAACTTTCCGGCGGTGAGAAGCAGCGTATCTCCATAGCCAGAATTCTTCTGAAAGATCCTGCTCTTATGATATTTGATGAGGCAACATCGGCTCTTGATTCGATTTCAGAGCAGAAGATACAGGATGCGATAGAGCCGCTGATCGAATCACGAACAAGTATCCTTATAGCACATCGTCTTTCAACGATCCTTGCTGCTGATGAGATCCTTGTAATCAAGGACGGTGAGATCGCTGAACGCGGAACACATCAGGAGCTTGTAGGGGCAGGGGGAGTATATACCCAGCTCTATGAAACACAGTTCAGCAAAGCAACAGAGCACATACAGACTGATTTCAGCTATTCTGAGGGAGAAAGTTATTAAGTATTAATTGACATAATATGCTGAGAGGAGGAAGCGAAGATGGCTAGAACTGTTTCCCGCTTTTTTGCGGTTGTGGCTTCTGTAGCTGTATCTGCAGGGTTATTTCCGTTCTGCGCTTCCGCTGATACGTCTGTGCTTACTGACAGTGGAATCGATTATACAGAAGCTGTTGGAACTATTCTGAATCCTGCGGTCGGCTATACAAATACGATATGGGCGGTCTGTAAGCCAGGTTCAACACCTGTTTACTCTCCTGATTCAAAACTTGTGCTATTTTTCATTGATATCGGAGCCTTTTCTTCCGGAATGAATGGTTCTACTGATCAGGAAGGCAACTATACAGAAGGAAAAGACATTCCCCTTGATGAGAATTTCTTTGATTCATGGCATCATACATTTGAAAACTGCCGGAAAAACGGATGTACAGTAGCGGTCAGGTTCAGGTATGATGCTAACGGGAAAGATAATCCTGAGCCAGCTACATTTGAAGCACTTCTATCGCATATCGATCAGCTTGAGGAACGTGATTTCTTTGAGAATATCGGTGATATGCTCGTTTATGTCGAAGCTGGCTTTGTAGGTAAATGGGGAGAGCAGCACGGAGGAAAGTATACTTCTGTAGCTTACAAGGCTCAGCTGCTTCAGAAGCTTCTTGATGTGGTGCCTGATCCTGTTCCTGTAACAGTAAGGACGCCTGATATCTTTGCTGAGTGGGCTGGAATAAAGCGCTCAGAGATAAGTGATCCTGAGCTTGTTGACAGTCTGGAATCGAGCAGATACTGTACTGATATTCAGAAATACAGAAGCCGTATAGGCCTGTATGATGACGGCTATATGGGAAGCGACAGTGATCTGGGTACATACTCTGACCGTGAAGCGGAGACTTCCTGGCTGGGCCGTCAGACGCTTACCTCATATTTCGGAGGAGAGTTTTCAGGAAATCTTGAGTTCGCTCAGAAATATGACACATATCTTCCTGAGAACGCGATTCCGGAGATGTATAAGACTCACCTGAGTTACATAAATTCAAATATCTTCAAGCTGTATAAAGATTATACATTCGGAAAGGATTATGATATTCCGGATGCCGATAATTCCGCTTATTACGGAAGCACAGTATTTGATTTCATACGAGATCACCTGGGATACAGATTTGTTCTTCGTGATTCAAAGTTAACCCCTGATACGGAGCAGGGCGGGAAAGCAAGGGCTGTGTTTACTGTTGAAAACACTGGTTTTGCTGGTATTATTCCTTCAAGTACTTCATATGTCATACTTGAGAAAGATGGTATATATACATATGCAAAATGTGATATCGATTGTAACAGATGGCTTTCCTGTACTAAAACAGAAGAATCATTTGAGATAAAGCTGCCTGAAGATATTGATCCCGGAAAATGGAATGTATATTTCAAGATCAATGTCGGGCCAAAATGGAATCCAGAAGCACCTGATAAGGGTTCTGTGCGCTTTGCGAACAATGGAACGTGGAACGGTGTCCTTGGCGCTAATCTGCTAGGAAGTATAGTTATTGAAAAGAACGGATCCGCATCGAACGGAAAGAGCTTCTATGTTCTAGGCTGTGAGAATGATGCTGAAACGGGAATGTACTCATACAAGGATATTATCACCGTAGACGGAGCTGTTTCTCATCCGTGCGAATGGATGTCAGACAATGTGATCGCTTCTTCCGAGAAGGGGACTGAGATGTCGGTACGTGCTGATGGACAGTACCTGTATGTCATGGCAAAAATGCCTGACGGGGCAAAGGCACCGGTGTATAATATACAGCTTCACCGTGCGGCGGATAATGAGTATTTCTGGCTATATTATGCTTCAGGCGGCTTTGTTTATTTCAATAAAAAGTCATATGACGGATGCCTCTGCAAGTGGCAGGGGAATATAGTTGAATTTCGTCTTCCGTTTGATGTCTTTGGGATAGCTGCAGGTGACAGTCTGAAAGATATCCGTGTTTTCCTGCAGGACAGTGGCGAAGACTGGAAGCTCCTGGGAGATATATCTGCCAGTGATGTGAAAGTTCCGGATACGAAGGCTACGTTTATAGTATCCGGCAATAGTCTTGGAGATGTGAATCTAGATGGAAAGGTCACTGTTTCTGATGCGGTTGCAATTCTGCAGTACATTGCTAATAAGGACAAATATGGTTTGTCTTCTGAGGCAAAGGATAATGCAGACGTTTACATGCGCGGTGACGGAATAACGGCCAGTGACGCGTTAACGATCCAGCGACTTGACAGTGGCCTGTTAAGACTTAGTGATCTGCCTGTTTTGAGAGAATAGGAATTATAGTATTTTACCTGTAGATTTACAAGTAGTCAGATCTTCAGACATCAGATTTATATTGAGAATTAGAAAAGCGCTAGTTCACTCAGCTCTGAATCAGAGCGATGAACTAGCGCTTTCTTATCTTTGTCTTCTTGTTCTGTTATTCATTTTCTTTTCTGCGTATCACATATGATCTCGTAACTGCAGCAGTACCTGCAAGCACCAATGCCATTGCCGCTGCTACAGCGCCGACTGTCTTCATTGCACTGTATCCGGTCTGTGGAAGCTCTACAGTTTCATTAATAGAGTTAATTCCGCTGCCTGTTGCAGGATCAAGTGTGTATGTATCAAGAATATTTCCTGCCTCATCTTTCAGAACAACTGTTACCACACCATGAGTATTGTCAAAAACTTCAGCTGATGCAGGATGTATACCAGTTCTTTTTTCATAATCCTTTATAGCCATATCACGGAGTTCTTCAGCTGTATACTCTGTTGCTGGCTGAGTTGTTTCAGTTGGATCATAATCATCAGGGATTTCCTTTATGTTATCAGCTGTTACATAGCCAGTTATTCCGTTATATTCAACTTTATACCATCCTGTAGTTTCGCTTTCAAATACACTGACCTGTGTTCCGTCAGGAATATCTGCTAGTTTTGTCGAAGCAGAGTCAGCTTCGCTTCTGAGAGCGAGTGAACCAGAAGGAACAGAGACATATCCTCCGAAAAGACGTTTTTCTGGAGCACTGCCGAATGAATAGCTCTTTATGCGCCATTTACCGTTGTCAAAGAAGAATACTGCTGTGCCATAACCATATAGCTCATCATTCTGATTTGTTGTGGCAGAAAAGAAATTCATGTCTGGATCATTGATAGTCACGCCTTGTTCTGTACGGAACTGATAGAAAGAGCGATAAGTTCTCTTGACATAGAGTGATCCGTCTTTTTCTTTAAAGCTGTTGTTACAGTCACCGAGAAGTTCATCTTTCAGTTCTTCAGTGCATGTCTCCGAAATGAACTTTTTGAAACCGTCAACTGAAGTGAAACGTGTGTCTGTTACCTTTGCGTATTCATCTTCAGCTGTTGTATACATTGGACTTGCGTTCATAACTGCAAGGATTGTATTAAGGTCTTTCATTCTTGATACGGCTATCTGCTCTTTGTCCGCACTCTTTTCATCCTGCTTTTCCTCGCGGACAAAATGTGTTGCGCCGTCCTGACCGGAGTAAATATCATTAAGCGGGATTTCGCCGCTTGCAATGAATCCTTTCCAGAATGATCCGTCTATGTTATAGAATGTGTACCAGTATTCCTTGTTTCCATCAGGTTTAAGGATGTATTCCAGATTGATTATTCCTCTTATTGTTTCGTTTCCGTCTGTGTATTCAAATTTGCTGTTATACAGAGTTCTTCCTTCAGTGATCGTGAGAACGGCTTTATCATTCTCAGCGTCTTTCCATGTGTCTATGAGAGAAGCTGTGCTTAATCCGCTTGCAGGATATTCCTTAGGAGTATAGAAACCGTATTCATTCCTTGAATCTTCATTTGGATCGTTCATACGTCTGAGAGTGAATACTCCTTCTGTAAGCTCATTGACAACTGGCTTTTCATTCTTTTGAAAACTGATCCATGCATGACCGCTCTCATTGTAGAAATTGTACCATGTTTTATTCTCACTGTCGCCGAAGGGCTTGTTTCCGATTGTTATGAAGCCCTGTTCTGACGAATTGTCAGGATAAGTTACGATATATACACCGCTTGCGGTTATTTCAAATACTCTTGCGTCTATGTCTACTACTTCCCATTTTCCTTCTATTGCGGAAAAATCAGCATCAACTGAAAGAAGCTGTGACATACCGCCGTTGCCGATAAGATATGTATTTGGATTGTTCTGATTACAGTAGCAGCCAATAAAGAATTTGTCTCCTTCATAGAAAGCAAAGAAAGGGACGTTCTGATCACCAGCCATTGTGTCATACTCAAGTTTTACACGGCCTTCTGAGACCTTTCCGTCAAGGTCGGTATATGTATATGTACCGTCTTCCTTGACAGTTATGATTCCGTTATCCTTTGCGCTGATATCAACAGTCTTGCCATCAGCTGCGAGCTGATATCTCCACTGGCCAACAATATTTCTTATGTCAGTTTTATCTTGTATTTCTTCTGATAATACTGATGAAGATTCAGGAACAGCATCAGCTGCAAAAGCTGTGGTGACTGGAACTGCTGTGAGCATTGCGAGTACTGCGAGAACAGAAATCATCTTTTTCATAATAATTACCTCATTCCTTCTTGAATTGAATGTATCGGCTGTATGCCTTGACTGTGATCATATAATAACACGTTTTTTCCTTCTTGTGTTTGAAATTACAAAACTGTAATTCGATTACAGTTTTGTAATCGGAATGAGTTATACATGTTTTCGGTCTTTCTCAGAATACTACACGTCGGAGAACATATTCTCCATCAGAAGTCGCAGCTATTTCATATGTACTCATGTCATCCATATTGATATGCTTTTTCAGACGTGAGATATTGACTCTTATGGTATTCTTGCTGTCATCGACATCACATCCGTATATTGTCTTGTATATTTCATGATAGCTTATTCTGGAGCCAACCTGTGATGCGAGCATATACAGTATCTGAAGCTCACGCTGAGGAAGTGAGTATTCATTTCCGTCAAGAGTTGCTGTTCCGGCAAATAAGTCTACTGAGAGACAGGGGATATCAATTCTTGGGTGCTGAGGAGCCTGAGCGGCATTACGGCGCAGCTGCGCTTCAATACGCGCTTTTAATACATTCAGGTCATAAGGCTTGGTTATATAATCATCACCGCCGCTTCGGAACCCCATAACAATACTGTCGTTTTCGTCACGGGCTGTAAGGAATATAACAGGTGCCTGTGTTTTCTGACGGAGTATCTTGCAGAAATCCATTCCATTGCCGTCCGGCAGCATGACATCAAGCAGTACAAGATCAGGAATACATTCTTCCAGCTTGAATGTTGCAGTCTGTATTGAATCCGCGCAATGCACAGTATAGCCCTCATTTTCAAGGAAAGTACTGTTTATGCGCATAATGTCTGAATCGTCTTCAACCAATAATATGTGTGCCATAAATCCCCCTGTTCTGAAATTACAATTCTGTAATTCTGTTCACTTTCTTTATATTGTGTGATATAATGGATTCAGATCCGAAAAAGGAGCTGATTATTTGAAAAAAGATGTTTCTAAAAGCCGGCTGCTTAAAAGACGGCTGTTAATTGCCATGATCTCATGTCTTTTGATGGTCATGACTATATGTACTCTGACATTTCAAAATGTATATAATAAGACCCTGAACGCAGTAGAGTCAAATTCCTCAAAGCTTTCAGATGAAACCATAACGGCGGTGTCGGATGCGTATTATGTGCAGATGCTTGAAACACTGAAAGGTGAGATCAGGCATTTCTGCTCACATACTACTATGCAGGAGATCGCGTATGATTACACATTTGAGAATGAGGACGAATATGATACCTATCTGTTCCTGCAGTCTATGGACTTCTTTGGCCTTACTTACATTGCGTGTTTTATTTATGATGGTGAAACGATGCAGTATTACAATGTCCCTAAAGGAAGAGCAGATCGTCATGTAATGGATGATGCTGTAGCTTTAATGGACAAGGAAATAGCGGATTCACCGTCAGAATACAATGCGCAGGATTTTATGAGTTTTCTGAAACATAACCAGAATATCAATACCGGATGTTACACAAAAGAAGGAAGCGGATATATTATCGCCTGGGATAATATGTGCAACTACACAGACAGAAACCTGTGTGTTGGACTGGTCTGGGACGACAGAAACAGTATTATCAGACCGATAAGGGAAACTGCAAATCAGAAGTCTGAAGAATTACAGTCGAATCTGGATGATGTTTTCAGAAAATATATATATGTAATGGTCGCTTCAGTAATCATTACATTCATTCTTTTTATTATTCTGTCTGTTTTCATCTCGAAAAAGCTTTCTGATCCAATTGTTTCCGAGCATGATATGCTGGTTCAGGTAAATGAAATGAAGACCACATTTCTCTCTGATGCTTCCCACGAGCTAAAAACTCCTCTGGCGACCATGTCCGGATATGCTCAGAACGCTGAAATCGAGCTTATGAATGGTTGAGATAAAGCTCTTGTACAGGAAAAACTTAAACGGATTTCCTCTGAAGCCAACCGAATGGCGCTCATGGTAACGCAGATCCTTGATGCAACCCGTATTGAGGAAGGAAGAATGGTTCTTGAGCTTGCTCCGTGTAATATAGACAGTCTTGTACGTGAAACCATTGAGACATATTTTGCAGTTCTCAACAAGAATAACAACAGGCTCATTCTTCGTATTCCGCTTGAATTGCCTCTGGTTAATGCAGACAGCTCAAGACTGCAGCGAGTCTTCGTGAACCTTATCTCCAATGCACTCAAGCATACACAGAATGGTACTATTCTTGTAAAGGCGGAGGAGGAGAATAATACGGTCAAAGTAACTGTTAAGGATACTGGCAGCGGTATTTCTGAAGAGGATATGCCGCATATCTGGGAGCGTTATTATAAGGGCAAGCACTCAGAAACAGGTACAGGACTAGGTTTGTTTATCTGCAAATTCATTGTTGAGTCTCACGGCGGAAAAATATGGGCCGAGAGTGAAGTCGGCAAAGGAACAGAATTCATATTTACTCTGCCGGTTGATTAACTATACATAATATATGATAACATATATTAACAAATATTTCAATAACTTTTTTATATTCTTCGATGAAAAATGGCGCCGATACACATAACGGCGCCATTTTGCTGAATAATCAGATGGAAAAATTTAAAGTTAAGTAAAAGATCTTATCGATTTAGATCAAAGATTACAGATGTCACTTGAATAATGACACATGGTATCTATCAAAAAATGTCTTTCCTGATATAATAAATATAAAGATAACAATAGAGAGATCTTTATTGTTAAGAAAAGTAGGGAGGGACATATTATGATCAGAAAAGGATTGTTTCTTTGTTTACTTACTTTTGTGATTTCTGCATTACTATTTGGATTTGTGTATTATGGTGACGGATTGATAATGGAGTTTAAAGTAGCTGAAAGAGTCGAGACTCTTACCATTTCAGAAATCAGTACATATAATCCTAATGCCACTGACGGAATATACATTTCATTCAGATATAAGAATCCCAAAACTGGTAAAGAGTATTCAAGTCCTGGTATTTTTACACTGGACAAGTCCTACAAAGTTGGAGATAAGGTTGAAGTAGTAACAAGGGATGGATGTCCAAGTTCATTGCTTTGTGAAACTATAAGAGGCAGAAGGAGAACAATTCTTGATAGAGCTTATGATGTTGGATATCAGCGTGGAATGATCCATCATTTAATAGCATCATTACTTTTATTCAGTATAATGTGGCTCCCATATCATAAGATGATATTGGAAGAACTCAGAAAAAGAAAAAAGTTCATTGTAATCACGACTACAATCTATGCTATAATTACTGTTGCAGCTTGTGCCTTTTGGATAATAGCAGTACATGATAATAGTTGGGATGCTTTAGCTTATGCAGGTCTGAGCATACTAATATTTGCAGGCGGTACAATCTCTTTATTGATAGCATGGCTGTTATATTCTGTCATCATGAAAAAATATGAGAAACGCCATAATTCAGTATAATTGGATTCCTTTCTAAGATGTATGCCTTTCAGAAATCAAATGCCCAAGAGCCATAAAGCGCACCCAACAGAAAGCAGAAGCAAATTTGATATATCGACAATAAAAACATGATAACAGCCGCCTTTAAATAGCTGAAGGGCGGCTGTTTAGCTCTACTGAACAGCTACTTGTAAATTTAAGAGAAATGTATTATAATATGTTTGATACAACTTGAGATTTGTATTTGAACAAAAAAGGAGTTTCCTATGGATAATAAGCAGTTGATCGGTGAATCTACTGAATACGATAAAAAAGAGAAGTTAGAGGAGAAAGAGCCACGCAGTTGGCTGAAAAGCAAAAAAGACGAGCATACATAATCAAGTATCATCATTAGGGGGTAAAACATATGGAACTAAAAAAATGTTCACAATGCGGAGGAAATCTCAAACGACTTCGCTTAAAGAAAGCCTGGACTTGTCCGTACTGCAATGCGTTATATGAAGAGACTGAGAATGAAAAGATTGATAATTCGAATTATTATGGATTGAATAATGAGATATTCAAAATTGAAGGCAATCTGGATAAGGTCATGGCTAAGGATGCGGGAGCAGGATGTATACGCTCAATAGTACATTGTATGGAAACATTCGAAACTGCAGTACAGATAGAGGAATATATGCTAAAAAAGCTTTCTCCCTCTGATGATATATCAATGGTGGGCATCCGCGAAGACCAGATTCAAAAAGCAATGCCAATGTTAAAGGATGCCTTGGAAGATGGTGAACGTATAATAGTATACGGAAACAAAGGAATCTTATCAAAAGGAAAGGAATACTTTGTCATAACCGATAAGCGTTGTATATTCGTGAACAAAAAATCTTTAAAATCTGTTCTTCATAATGATATCGATACGATTAAAATTGAAAGCTGTGGAAACTGTACTATCAACAGTGACTATGAGAAGTGTATCGTAAATCTTGATGGTAATGGAACATTTCAGGGAGCGGTTATCGCTCTGATGTGTCTTCTGACTTTTGAAAGCCAACCGGACAGAGAATATATCCGTATTATATAAGAATCCCGCCGTTCACATTGAACGGCGGGAAATTTTTT
>JAGCYM010000011.1 GCA_017960805.1 Ruminococcus sp. | reverse complement strand
TGTTTAACAGCAGCTTCAACGTTTGGAACATTCTGGGCAGCTGCCTCAACAGCAGCAGATATATCGTCAATAACAGGCGCATTCTGCTTAACAGCGGTTTCAGCCTTAGGAACGTTCTGAGCAACAGCGTTAACAGCGGAGGAGATATCATCGATAACCGGAGCTTCAGCCTTGGGAACATTCTGAGCAACTGCTTCAACGGCAGCAGAAATATCTTCAATAACGGGAACTTCAGCTTTAGGAACATTCTGAGCAACCGGAGCAACGTTTTCAACAGCAGGAGCAGATTCCTGAGCTGATGCTGCCGGCACACCGTCCTGCTGAACTCCGAAGAGCTGATTAGCAATAAGATCCCATTCACTTGTTTGTTCTGCGTCACGTGCCTGAGATGGAGAATCGGTCTGTACCGGAGCAGGTTCTTCCTGAACAGGAGCCTCATAGCGAGGAACATTATTCTGAGCTGCTTCAACAGCAGCAGAGATGTCATCAATAACGGGAGGAGTCTGTGCAGCAACGGGCTCAACAGCTGAGATGCTTTCTTCAGCTACGTCGATAACGTTTGAATCATTGTCATATGTACCAGCAACCTCGGGCTTCTCTGGAGCTTCAATAGAGAACATGCTAAGGATGTCATCTACCTGTGGAGCTGCAGGCTGAGCAACAGGTTCTGGCTGTACAGGTGCTGGCTCAACAGCAACGGGCTGTGGAGCGGGAGCAACATTAGTATTCATGGCTGCGATAGCAGCAGAAATATCATCAATAACAGGAGGAGCTGCAGGTGTTGGCTGAGGTGCTTCCTGAACAGGCTCTGGTTCTGTGGGAGCAGGAGTCGGAATAGCGAACTGAGCAAGGAAGTCATCCTGCTGTGCTGGCTGAGCGGCTGGAGCGGGCTCTTCTGTCTGAGGTTTTTTGATAGCGAACTGATCAAGGAAATTATCCTGCTTTACAGGCTCCGGATCTGGTTCTGCCTGAGGCTTGTTAATAGCAAACTGAGCAAGACTGTTGTCGATAGCAACACCTGTTCCCGGAATAGTTGCCGAAATTTTTGCTGGCTCAGCAGGAGCCTCAGCAACAGGCTTCTGGTAAGCCGGCTTGGGAGCGGGAGCAGACTTCTGTGTCTGATCCTTGGTGATTTTTGCTGTGGTATTACCGAGAGGAACAATACCTTCATCGACAATGCCTTTCTTAGCTCTGAGTTTTTCTTCCTTGAGAAGGAGCTTCATTTCCTTCTGGTCTTCCTTTATCATTTCCTTGGCAATTCTTGTTTTGCACTTTTCACAAGTGAGCTCGCCAAGGTCGGTCATGATTCCGCCTCTGTGATAGCGAGTCACATTTTCTGACTTCAGAAGATTGATACCGCAACCTGTCTTTTTTTCGTTGTAGGTGCCGTGTACTTCATCATTGAAAGAAGTCGTTACGAGCCTAATATCCATAACTCTCTCCAATCCTGCGATGGTCGCAGCTCCGCTTTACGGCAGCGAACAGCCGATTTCTTTGACCGAACCATCGGTCCCCCAAACGCTCATGCCAAAATGGTGACAGCCGGCTGGATCAGAAAGAGCGTAAGACCGTCACAGGACATAAAGCGATACCATTACAGATATATTATAACCGATTCGACAATAAAAATCAACAGTTTTTTCACAATAAAACGGAGAAATTATACCAAAAATTATTTTTTCAGCGGAAATAACAAATTGTTATTGATTTTTTTGTCAAAAACTTCCGTTTAGGTTATGAAAAAATGAGAAAAGTATACATTTTGACCACATCGCTTCAATATTTTACTGTAAAATGATTTATCTAAGTTCACATTTATAAGCTGTTTGAAAAATTATATGTGAAAAGTTACGAAAATAACCCTTCAGCTATTGCAGTATCATTTCATTTGTAGTATAATTAATAGTGTATTTATTAATGTCGGAAACAGTGTTTATCAGCTGTACGATATGCCCGAGGAGGTATACAATGAAGCTCATTTCAGTCGTTGTACCATGTTACAACGAACAAGAGGTACTGCCGATGTTTTATGACGAGATCATCAAGGTCACAAACGGCATGAAACAGGAGCATTCCGATATCGAATTCGAATTTCTTTTCATAAATGACGGATCTAAGGATCGTACACTTGAAATATTCAGGGAGCTCGCTGATAAGGATGAGCGCGTAAGATATATATCATTTTCGAGGAACTTCGGAAAAGAAGCCGGCATGTACGCTGGCCTTAAGAACAGCAAGGGAGATTTTGTCGTTGTAATGGACGCTGATCTTCAGCATCCACCGGCATTTCTTCCTCAGATGTACAACTACGTAAAAGACGGAGAGTTTGATTGTGCGACAACACGCCGCGTAAGTCGTACCGGTGAATCGAAGGTACGCTCGTTCTTTGCCAGAATGTTCTACAAGATAATGAACAAGATATCCCAGACAGAAATAGTGGACGGAGCTCAGGATTTCCGCTTTATGTCCAGGCAGATGGTCGACGCGGTACTGTCTATGTCAGAATACAACCGCTTTTCTAAGGGCATATTCAGCTGGGTCGGATTCCGTGTTCAGTACATGCCGTATGAAAATGTCGAGCGTCCTGCCGGAACCACATCGTGGTCGTTCTGGGGCCTCTTCAAATACTCGCTTGAAGGCATTATGGCGTTCTCGACAGCGCCTCTTTCATTCTCGATATTCCTGGCGATATTCGGTGCGATTCTTTCCGTGCTGTTTGTTATCGCCGGAATCATAACCACTATATTCCTTCCCGCACTCGGAGCGGCACTGCTCGTTATCGGCGCATTGCTGCTGGTGGGCGCTGTGCAGCTTGGCTGTACCGGCATACTCGGTATGTATCTTGGTAAGACTTATATGGAAGTCAAGAATCGTCCTATTTACCTCACCGGTGAAACAGATGAGATGTACCGTGAACGAAAGAAGAATAGCAGCAAATAAGATCATGTCTTTTCGGGAGGTGAAGTGTATTGAATAAACAGACTCGACTTGTTGTGTCGTTCCTGTTCGTTGTCGTGATAATACTCGCGGCGGCAATCACGCACTTCTATCTCAGTGTTCCGGATAATACTACGAAGAACAGCACACAGACGGAGATCTCCCGCAAGGGGGCTTCCGACGGAGACGGAAATTTTATCTTTACTGATACAAATGGCAGATATGGCCTGGCCGATTCTGATAACAGGATACTGATCCCATCAGAATGGACAGATATGAAGTTTGCATCAGGAGGCAGATGCATAGTGGCGCGCGGAATCGGGAACAGCAAGCTGTTCGGATGCGCCGACTATGACGGGAACCTCGTTGTGCCGCTAATCTACAGTTCCATATCAAAGTTTTCAGTCGGGAACAGAGCCTTTTACGCTGCTGAAAGCAGTTCTGACGGACGATATGTTCTTTACGACAATAATTTTGAGCCGTACTTCCGGAGGACATGGAGTTCGTGCTCAATGCAGCAAAACAATCTTCTCCTTTCTGACGAAGGAGGGACATATACATTTTCGGACAGCAATGACGGTCTTCTTTTTATTCGAGCCGAGTATGACGGAGAGGTTGAAGGCTGCCCTTACAGTGTTGAGATCAACAGCAGGGTAATGCTGTCAAAGCTTACAGTTCCGATGATTGAGAAAATGACTGGAATAACAGAAAAATACATAGAGTATGCATTTACTGGAAACGATGATCTGATGTCCTCGATAACAAAAGGAAGCCGTGCCGGATTTGAACAGATTTTTCCTGATGATCACAGGCTGCTTTCAAAGAAGCTGATCGGGATAGAAGATGTACATATTTATTCTGTTAGAAGTGATGGCAGTACCCCGTGCTATGAAGTTGCGTTCAAAGCTGATACGGAAATAGCCTATACGGATGAGGATGGAGAGAAAAAAACTCTTCGTGATAGATTTAAAGCCGCTGTTGAATTCAGCGTAAGCTCGGAGAGTGACATTAAAGCCACATCCGGAAGTTTTGAGAAGAAAGAACCGGACTATCCCGAGCCTGAGAAAAAAGAAGAAAAAAGCTCCAAAACTGATGAGGAGAGAAATAAAGCCGAATAACGGCAGAACGGAGAATAGAAAATGTCAAAGAAAGTTGCAGTTATCATGGGAAGCGACAGTGATTTCCCTGTTGTAAAGTCAGCTCTTACTGAGCTCAAAAAATACGGTGTTGAATTTGAATGTCGTGTTATGAGCGCGCACAGAACGCCGGCTGAGGCATGTGAGTTTGCTTCGAGCGCGAGAGACAACGGCTTCGGCGTTATCATCTGCGCTGCAGGAATGGCTGCTCACCTCGCAGGAGTAGTTGCTGGTCATACAACGCTTCCGGTTATCGGTATTCCTATGAAGTCAAAAGCGCTCGAGGGAGTAGACGCTCTTCTCGCGACAGTAATGATGCCACCTGGAGTACCTGTTGCGACAGTTGGTATCGACGGAGCAAAGAACGCCGCTGTTCTTGCTGTTCAGATGCTTGCAATATCTGACAGCGAGCTCGCTGATAAGCTTGCTGCTGAAAAGAAGGTCATGGCGGAAGGCGTTATCGCAAAGGACAAGGCTCTTCAGGAAGAGATAGCAAAGCTTTGATGAAGTCTTTTGAAGTTCTGCTTTTTGACCTTGACGGAACACTTACGGATTCAACTGAGGGAATACAGAAATGCCTTGTGAACGCAATAGAGCGTATGGGCTTTGAGGTACCTGAAGATACAAATAAATTCCTTGGACCGCCTATAAGACAGTCATTTTCAGAGTTCTGCGGAATGGACAAACAGCAGATAGATGAGGCGGTAAGAATTTTCCGGGAAAGGTATTCGACCATCGGACTTTTTGAAAACCGTGTTTATGACGGAGTACCTGAAATGCTTCAGCAACTCAGGGACAATGGTAAAAGGATTATGGTAGCTACAAGCAAACCTGAGCAGTATGCGGTGCGAATTTTTGAAAGATTCGGACTCACACAGTACTTTGAATTTGTAGGCGGCGCAGAACTGGACGGCACACGTGATTACAAGCATGAAGTCATAGAGTACGTTCTGGATAAAACAAATGTTACTGACCGCAGCCGTGTGCTTATGATCGGTGATCGCCGGCAGGATGTTCTCGGTGCTCATAAAACAGGAATAAAGTGTCTGGGTATTCTCTGGGGATTCGGTTCGCGCGAAGAACTTGAGGAAGCAGGTGCTGACTATATAACTGATACTCCTCAGTCACTTGTAAATTTGCTCATCTGAAAGGAATGATTCTGATGTTTGAAAAATCAAAAGAGGAAAAACTTAAAAAGCGCGGACGCTTTATCGTTGCTTATGAGCAGAGACTCGAGAAGACACTCGGATTAGGAGCGTTGCAGATACTGGTTGATACGGAAACAGGTGTCAACTACATAAACACTGTCGGAGAAGGATATTCCGGAATCACTCCGCTTCTTGACGCAAGCGGAAAAATTGTTGTAACATACGATTTTGACAAAGACGTTGACTAGCTTACAATTCCCGCAAAGTCGCGGGATTGCATATACATTTATATAATTCTCAAGGAGGAATTTTTGAAATGGAAAACATTGTAAAAAAGGAACAGCTCTATGAGGGCAAAGCAAAGAAAGTCTATGCAACAAATGACCCTAATCTTGTAATCGTTGACTACAAGGACGACGCAACAGCATTCAACGGTGAGAAGAAGGGAACAATCGCAGGCAAGGGCGTCATCAATAACAAGATGACAAACTTCATGTTCAAGATGCTCGAGAAGGAAGGCGTTCCCACACATCTTGTAGAAGAGATAAGCGACCGCGAGACTATCGTTAAAAAGGTATCCATCGTTCCCCTTGAGGTTATTATAAGAAACGTAGCCGCAGGTAGCTTTTCAAAGAGAATGGGCGTTGAAGAGGGCAAGCAGCTCCTTTGTCCAATCCTCGAATTCAGCTACAAGAATGACGATCTCGGCGATCCTTTCATCAACGACTACTATGCACTTGCTCTTGGCATTGCAACAAAGGAAGAGATTGATACAATAGCTAAGTACGCATTCAAGGTAAATGAGTTCATGGTTAAGTTCTTCAAGGGACTCAACATTGACCTTATTGACTTCAAGATCGAATTCGGTAAGACAGCTGACGGAACTATCATTCTTGCTGATGAGATCTCTCCCGATACATGCCGTTTCTGGGATTCCACAACTCACGAGAAACTTGACAAGGATCGTTTCCGCAGAGATATGGGCGGCGTAGAAGAAGCTTATCAGGAAATCATGAAGAGACTTATGGGAGAATAATATATGGGCGGATTTTTCGGTGCAGCTTCCAAAAATGACTGCATTACTGATGTTTTTTTCGGCACGGATTACCACTCACATCTTGGTACACGCCGTGGCGGTATGACCTCGTATTCTGAGGATAAAGGATTTCAGAGAAACATTCACAGTATAGAAAATTCACCGTTCAGAACAAAATTTGAGGATGACGTTGTAAACATGAGAGGCAAGCTCTGTATCGGCTGTATCAGCGATACGGATCCTCAGCCTATTCTTGTGCGTTCAAAGATGGGACTGTACGCGGTATGCTCAGTTGGTATCATCCGCAATGCCGATGCTCTTGTTGACGAGCTTCTTGAGAGTGGCTGTGCAAATTTTGAAGCAATGTCAAGCGGAAATATCAACTCCGGTGATCTTATCGGTGCACTTATCGCCCAGAGAGGCAGCTTTGTTGACGGTATCCGCTATGCACAGGAAAAGATCGAGGGAACAATGTCCCTTATCATTCTTACAAAGGACAGTATCATAGCTGCCCGTGACAAATACGGAAGACTTCCTATTGTCATAGGTAAGCGCTGGGATGGCTTCTGTCTCTCAACTGAGAGCTTTGCTTTCCAGAAACTAGGCTATGAGACTTACAAGGAACTTCAGCCAGGCGAGATAATCCGCATGACAGCTGAAGGTGTTGAAGTCATGGCAGAGGGAGATCCTTCAAAAATGAAGGTCTGTACGTTCCTCTGGACCTATTATGGCTATCCTACAGCTTGCTACGAAGGCGTAAACGTAGAGGTAATGCGTACACGCAACGGCGAGATAATGGCTGAGAATGACATTGCCGCAGGCAAGCTTCCTGATGTTGATTATGTGTGCGGAGTTCCTGACTCAGGTACGCCTCACGCTATCGGATACGCAAACAGAAGCGGTATTCCGTTTGCGCGCCCTTTCATAAAGTATACTCCTACATGGCCGCGAAGCTTCATGCCTACAAACCAGAGCATGAGAAACGTGGTTGCAAAGATGAAGCTTATTCCTGTTCACGAGCTTATTGAGGGCAAGAAGCTTCTCTTTGTAGATGACAGTATAGTTCGTGGTACACAGATGAGGGAGACTGTTGAGTTCCTTTACGAGAATGGTGCCAAGGAAGTACATATGCGTTCAGCATGCCCTCCGATCATGTACGGCTGCAAGTATCTTAACTTCTCACGCAGTCACTCAGAACTCGAGCTCATTGCACGTCAGATAATTGATGAATTTGAGGGCGAAGAGGGCGTTAAGTATATCGCTGAATACAGTGATACAAATACAGAGAGAGGTCAGCGTATGCGCGACGAGATATGCCGTCGTCTCAAGCTCACATCTCTCGAGTTCCAGTCACTTCCCGGAAAGGTTAAGGCAGTAGGCCTTCCTGAGTGCAATCTCTGCACATACTGCTGGAGCGGCAATGAATAATTAAAAACAAGCGGAGAGGCATTTACCTTTCTGCAATATACATACGTTTGGGACTGATGCTTTGGCGTTAGTCCTGTACACCCCATTACAAGGAGGAAGACCCAATGAACAACAGTTTTTCCGAAAGCTACAAGAAGGCAGGCGTTGACGTAACTGCCGGCTACAAGTCAGTCGAGCTTATGAAGCAGCACATAGCGCGCACTATGGTGCCCGGCGTTCTTTCAGGTATCGGCGGCTTCGGCGGTCTTTTTGAGCTTGACCTCACTGGTATAAGCAAGCCCGTTCTCGTTTCGGGAACTGACGGAGTAGGCACAAAGATCAAGATCGCGTTCATCCTGGACAAGCATGATACAGTCGGTATCGACTGCGTTGCAATGTGTGTGAACGATATTATCTGCTGCGGCGCTAAGCCACAGTTCTTCCTTGATTATATTGCCTGTGGAAAGAATATTCCCGAAAAGATAGCTAAAATCGTATCCGGCGTAGCAGAAGGCTGCGTTCAGGCTCAGTGTGCTCTTATCGGCGATGAAACTGCTGAGCATCCTGGTCTTATGCCTGAGGATGAGTACGATCTCGCTGGTTTTTCAGTAGGCGTTGTTGACAAGGACAAGATCCTTAAGCCTGAGACCCAGAAGGCAGGAGACGTTCTCATTGCCATCAAGTCAAGCGGTGTTCATTCAAACGGCTTCTCACTTGTAAGAAGCGTGTTTGATGTAAATGAAGAGAAGCTCAGCATGCATTTTGATGATCTTGGAGCTACTCTCGGTGAAACACTTCTGACACCTACAAGAATTTATGTTAAGGCAGTTATGAGCCTTATTGACGCAGTAAATGTCAAGTCAATATCTCACATCACAGGTGGCGGATTCTATGAGAACATTCCGCGTTCGCTCCCGAGCAATCTTGCTGCTAAGATTGAGCGTAATGCAGTACAGGTTCTTCCTATATTTGATCTCATCAAACGTTGCGGTGACATTCCTGAGCGTGACATGTTCAATACGTTCAACATGGGCGTAGGTATGGTTGTATGCGTAGACAAGAACGACGCAGACAAGGCTGTTGCAGCAATAAAGGCAGCAGGCGAGGACGCTTATGTTCTCGGTGAGCTTGTTGAGTCTGAGGAAGGCGTAATCATCTGCTGATAACAGGAAATATATAGCATAATCATTTCAGGCTTGCAGAGCCTTGGCTGCTTTTAATGAAAGAGCGGCGCAACAGAACAAGGAAGCACTTTGAAAAAAGTGCTCTAAAGACTGTCCTGCGGGCTGTTTTCAGAGAGGGAACGCCCTTGAACAAAGGACGCTCCCTCTTCTCATAAATGAATGTCTGTGAAGTTATTCCCGAACAAGCTACAACAAATCAATCCTTGAAAAGGGTGATGTAATGAAAAAACTGGTAGTTTCAGCAGCTGCGGCGGCGGTAATAATGTCCGCAGCGGTCATGCCTGCTTTTTCAGCAGGCAATATCTCCATGGACTATAATTCAGACGGCCGTGTCGACACGTTTGACCTCGTAGCGGCTCGTCAGTCAGGAGCGGATAAGGCAGCGCTTCAAGCTCTCTCTGATTTCGTTCTTGGAAAACCCGTATCTTCTTCCGGCGGTGAGTACGACAGCGAATTTACTATTGATGAGAGCTGTATACTGGAGCCTAAAGGAACTGTACATACCGGCGAGGGAACATTCTACGGGGGCGGATATGAAGGCGGTCATGCAATGCTGGATCCTGTATCGCGTGATTACTGGATAGTGGCGATGAATCATTCTGATTACAACAGTGCGCAGCTTGCTGGTGCATATCTGGAAGTAACCGGCGAACTCGGAACGATCAATATGCTTGTAACAGATGAGCTTCCTGAGGGAAAGAAAGGCGATCTTGATCTGTATACCGATGCTTTCCCGCTTATTGCTCCTGTTGAGAAAGGAAGAGTTCCGGTGAGCTGGAAAATCGTTCCTCTCGATTCTGCCGAGAATGCTCCTGTGTGCTATAAGTACAAGGAAGGAACGACGCAGTTCTGGTGCGGAGTCCAGGTGCGGAATCACCGCTATCCGATAACTAAACTTGAATATCTGAAGGATGGCGAATGGGTTGAGATACCCCGCCGTCCATATAACTACTTTGAATCGAGAGAGATGGGCGCAGGTCCGTTTACATTCAGGATAACTGATATATACGGCCAGGTAATTGTCGACAAGGATATTCCTCTTTCGACTGATGATACTGAGATAATACCAGGACACGTCCAGTTCCCGAAATAACGGGGGTGTGCAATGAAGGTCGGAACACTTGACTATATTTGGGCAATAGTCTCGTTTGTGATCGTGGGAGTAACGTTCCATTACGGATATCTGCTATACGGATTACTGGGAATATATGTGCTGATGGTCGCTCTGTTTATGTGGCATATTTCCCAGATAAGGAAGCGCCTCAGCCGCTCGGTTGCGGTGTTCGGAACTATAACTGATTATCACGAAGCTACTGAGGTAGTCAAGCATTATTACCCGATAGTAAAATTTGAGACTGAGGATGGCAGGCCCGTAAGTTCCGTCTACTCAGTTGCGGACAGAGTCATGAAATATGAGATAGGTTCACAGGAAATGATCTGTTATGACCCTGATGATCCGATATTCTTCTACTTCGCCAACAGAGAAAACGATATGGTGAAGGATTACTACAAAGCGATTATTTTCGGAAGCGTTCCGGCGTTGTTCGTGCTTCTGATACTGATATTCCACTGACAGGAGGAACTGACGATGAAAAACATAGTTGTTCTCGTCTCAGGAGGAGGCACGAATCTTCAGGCTCTCATCGATGCAGAGAAGGCTGGTAATATAAAAAACGGAAAGATAACTTGTGTCATATCCTCAAAAGAAGGCGCTTACGCTCTCGAGCGCGCCGAACAGAACGGCATAAAGGGAATAGTTATCCCGAGGAAGGCGTATCCGGATATAGCTTCGTATACCCGTGCAGTTACGGATGCTCTCCTCGCTGAGAAGGCTGATCTCGTCGTTTATGCTGGATTCATGACCATCCTTGATGAGCAGGTCACCAAGGCCTTTCCATATAAAATGATGAACGTTCATCCCGCACTTATACCGTCATTCTGCGGAAAAGGCTTCTATGGACTGCACGTACATGAGGCGGCACTTGCGGCGGGCGTAAAGCTCTCGGGCGCAACGGTCCATTTTGTCACGGAGGTTTGCGACGGCGGCCCTATAATCATTCAGAAGGCCGTTCCGGTTGAGAACGGAGATACTCCCGAAACATTACAGAAACGCATTATGGAGCAGGCTGAGTGGAAGATACTTCCCGAGGCTGTATCACTTTTCTGCGAGGAAAGGATAGAGATACGCGACGGAAAGGCGTATGTGTTATGAGCTTCGCGGAGGTAAAAGAGAAACAGATAATTCAGAAGTATTTCATCTGTTTCTGGATGTACGCGGTATTCGGATGGTGCTATGAGGTATTCCTCGAGGTAGTTGTATACCGCTGGGGCTTCCATAACAGGGGAGAGCTGTTCGGTCCTTATTGTCCAATCTATGGCGTCGGGGCATTACTCTTCCTGATCTGCTTCGGATGGCTTAAGAAGAAAAAATGCAGCCTTCCGGTAGAGATATTTGTTAAACCTATCCTCATCTTCCTAGGTTGTATGGCGGTTGCCACCTTGATAGAGCTTATAGCTTCCTATGTACTTGAATACACAAAGGGATCATGGCCGTGGCAGACATATGCGAATTATAAATACAATTTCCAGGCACGAATCGCTCTGAGCACATCAGTTCGATTCGGACTCGGAGGATTGCTGTTTATGTATATAGTTCAGCCGTTTTTCGACTGGCTTCTTAAAAAGCCAAGCAGGAAAGCAATAAACATCATAGCGATCGCGATTCTGATCATAGTTGTCACTGATTTCATTGTGACAAAGGCGACAGGCTACACTCCTAAACTTGCGCAGGGCGCACAGTATGTTCAGGGACTCATAGAAATGACTCGCTGAAATAATAACAGCTTAATCAAACAAACGAATTATCAATTTAAAATATACTAATATCCGAAAGGAGTAAATTATCATGAAAAAGCTTGATTTAGCACAGGAACTCAGTTCAAACGCTTATCCGGGAAGAGGTATCATTATCGGTAAATCCGCAGACGGAAAGTTTGCCGTTACTGCATACTTCATCATGGGCAGAAGCGAAAACAGCCGTAACCGTGTATTTATCGAAGATGGCAAGGGCATCCGCACAGAGGCTTTTGATCCTTCAAAGCTTACTGATCCGCACCTTATTATTTACGCTCCCGTTAGAGTGCTTGGCAACAAGCTCATCGTAACAAACGGAGATCAGACAGATACAATCTATGAGCTTATGGACAAGCAGTATACATTTGAGCAGGCACTTCGCTCACGTGAGTTTGAGGACGACGCTCCTAACTATACACCTCGAATCTCAGGTATTCTACGTTTTGACGACAATAATTTCAATTACGCTATGTCAATTCTCAAGAGTGCTAACGGAAACCCTGACTCTTGCCAGAGATATACATTCAGCTATAATAATCCTATAGCAGGTGAAGGTCACTTCATCCATACATATATGGGCGATGGTAATCCGCTCCCGAGCTTTGAGGGTGAGCCCAAGCTTGTAGGTATAAGCGGAAGCATTTTCGAGTTCACAGATATGCTCTGGAACAGTCTAAATGCTGACAACAAGGTATCACTTTTCGTTCGTTATGTAAATCTTGAGGATGGTACTGAGGAGACACGTATCGTAAACAAGAACAAGTAATTGTATTTGCTGAAAAAACAGTTAGCGATACTTCTCACGGCTATGACGAGTATGATAACATCATCAGGACAGAGAAAACCAGTGATCCCGAAAATATGCAGATGGTGGATATATAGTTATACATATGATAAAAACGGAAACATCATGGCAATCTTATAAAAGATATCAAAACAAACTCGTATGATGAAACGGTTTCAACTGAGTATGAGTACGATGACAGGAACAGGTCGATACGCAAGGATATCATTGATTCCAGATCGGACATAAACGACAGTATGTGTAAAAATGAATACGAGGATTATTGATATTTTCGGGTGGAAATAATCCGCTCTACAATAAATATGAATCATACATAAGGAGGACATTACAATGTCAAATGAAATGCAGTTAAAATATGGCTGTAATCCAAATCAGAAGCCTTCAAGGGTTTATATGGCTGACGGAAGCAATCTTCCTATAGAGGTGCTTTGCGGACGTCCGGGCTACATCAATCTTCTTGATGCGCTTAACGGCTGGCAGCTTGTTAAGGAGCTTAAGGCTGCTACAGGTGTATGCGCAGCAACTTCATTCAAGCATGTTTCACCTGCAGGTGCTGCTATCGGCAGACCGCTCAGCGATGATTTGAAGAAGATCTACTGGGTTGATGATCTTGGAGAACTTACTCCTCTTGCAAGTGCTTACGCAAGAGCTCGCGGTGCAGACAGAATGTCCTCATACGGTGATTTTATTGCTCTTTCAGATAAGGTTGACATATGTACAGCAAAGATGATTCAGCGTGAGGTATCTGACGGTGTAATAGCACCTGATTATGATCCGGAGGCACTTGAGATCCTTAAATCAAAGCGCAAGGGTACATACTGCATTCTTAAGATTGATCCTAGCTATAAGCCGGCTCCTATCGAGACTAAGCAGGTTTACGGCGTATCATTTGAGCAGGGACGCAACGAGCTTGATATCAACCGTGACCTTCTCTCAAATGTTGTTACTGATAACAAGGATATTCCGGAGGACAAGAAAGACGATCTTCTCATCTCTCTTATCACTCTCAAATACACACAGTCCAATTCCGTTTGCTATGTTAAGGACGGACAGGCTATTGGTATCGGCGCAGGCCAGCAGTCACGTATCCACTGCACACGTCTTGCAGGACAGAAGGCAGACAACTGGTGGCTCAGACAATCTCCACAGGTAATGGGGCTTCAGTTCGTTGATGACATTCGCCGTGCAGACCGCGACAATGCTATTGATGTATACATTGGTGATGAGTACGAGGATGTACTTCGTGAAGGAGAGTGGCAGAGAATATTCAAGGTTAAGCCCGCGGTATTCACACGTGAGGAGAAGAAGGCATGGCTTGCCAAGAATACAGGTGTTTGTCTTGGTTCTGATGCATTCTTCCCATTTGGTGACAACATCGAGCGTGCTAAGAAGTCTGGCGTTGAGTACATTGCAGAGCCCGGCGGTTCAATCCGTGATGACAATGTTATCGAGACCTGCAACAAGTACAACATTGCAATGGCATTCACAGGAATCCGTCTTTTCCATCACTGATATCTACAGAGCGACTCATGCGTCAGCATGACTTGCTGCTGAGTATAAACAGAGAATAAAAACCGGGCAGATACTTCGGCTGTTAAACGAAGTATCTGCCCGTAACTTTTTTGCTGTGTATTTTCTTGATATGTATTTAGATCACTGATCGGCTCATCGTTTCCTTCTGAGTTTGCCTGACCGCTCATAGTACTGCTTCTTTTCTACATATAGCTGTGAGTCAGCGAGCTGATAAAGCTTATCGATTGATGTGTTATCAGTTTTCATTGCATAACCTATAGAACAAGTATATGGAGTTTTAGCAACTTGTCCACGTATTCGTTCGATGAGTTCCTGTACCTCTTTCTCATCGCCTCCAAGGCAAAGAATAGTATACTCATCACCACCGATTCTGTAAACTCTATGATTGCGTTTGGAGGATTTCCAGAAACAGTCGGCAAGAGCTTTAAGAGCTGTATCTCCGGCAACATGCCCTTTACTGTCATTGAGTTCCTTAAGTCCGTCCATATCCATTGTTATAACCGCCGTGATATCTTTGGATAGCCTTTCAGCGTCAGAGTAATAAGACTGACGATTCAGAAGATTTGTAAGCGGATCACGTTTTGTAAACTGCTGAAGGAGAAATATATAATAAAGCAGAATATCGATCGCAATCGTGATGTTGAACCAGTGCTGTGATGTTTCATATATAAACGCCGGCGTTATAAGACATACGATGGCGGTAATAGACATAAAGATGGGAAGGAATATTTCGCTTTTGTGAAATTTGTTATTGAAGAATAAGTTAACAAAAAGATAAATCAGGTACAAAGCAGAAATAAAGTATGCCAGATATCCAAGAGGACCGCGCTGAAAATGATTATCAGATGTAAAGTAGAAAACTATCTTTGTGGGGATTGAAACAAAAGATAGAACAGTATTCAGTATAGCGGGGAAGTAAAGATAGTAAGTCTGTTTCGGATATACAATCATTATTATGTTAACAAGTATGAATGATATAAGGGCATAATTTGTGGCACAGAGGATGGAACGTAGTATAGTGAAGGTTTCCAGATTGCCAAGACATGATTCGATATAACAGGTAACCGTATATATAAAAAGAATTGTGTCTGTCAGAGCAATCCGGAATATCATTCTTTTTTCAAGATGGACATCCGTATTTAGCACTAACGCCATACCGATCAGAACAACAAGAACACTCCAGTGATTTTCTAAGTATCCAAATAATGTCATGTTTTATTCGCCTCGGTTTCCAGGCCAATCAGCCTTTGAGCATAATAAATTTAATATAAAGGTTGGGAAAATCTAATAGTCTATAACAATTATAACAAATTTCAAAGTGCCCGTCAACCAAATTTGTTAACGTTAATATGTTGTTCATTATTTTCGGAATGAATGAAAATATTTTTTAGCATAATTTGTATGAAGAGTATAGCTTTGTTTGAAATGCTGCTGATTAGTAAGCAGATAAGGGGATAATTGCCATAAACTGGCAAAACTGTGGCAAATAGGGGGCGAAATTTTTACATGTACAGCTATTGCAACTTGCCGGAAGCTGTGATATAATGATATTGTGTGCAGTTTTGCACTGCTTACTATGAATATAGGGGGAGAGCACTTTATGGTAACAGTTGAAAACCATATCGGCAAAATTACCGTTTCAGAACAGTATCTTACCGAACTAATTCGTCACGCTGTATGTGACTGTTTCGGAGTAGCCGATGTTTGCAGCGTGAATACATTCCGTTCAGCGGTATCATCGCTGACTGGAGGGCGCATGTTTAAACGAAAGGGTGTTCTCGTACGTACTGATAAGGACGGCGGACTTATCATAGATCTGCATATCAAAGTCACATACGGCACAAATATTTCTGCCGCAGTGAGCAGTATAACACACAAGATAACATTTACGATAGAGGAATCAGTTGGAATCGACGTCAGCAAGGTCAATGTATACGTCGACGACATGAACAGCTGAGCGATTGGGAGGAAATAGAACGTGATAAACGGTGCTTTATTTAGAGACGCTGTTATTTCTGCCGCAATAACCCTGAACAACAGGAAACGGGAGGTTGACGAACTTAATGTCTACCCGGTTCCCGATGGTGATACGGGAACGAATATGTCAATGACGATAGGCAACGCAGTTGAGGAGCTTAAGAGACTTCCTGACAGCGTTACTGTATCTGATGTTGCTTCAGCGGCTGCTTCTGCTCTTCTGAGAGGAGCAAGAGGTAACTCAGGCGTTATCCTGTCGCTTATTTTCCGCGGTATTTCCAAAGGACTTGCAGGACTCAGCGAGGCTGGCTGCGAGGACTTTGCCAGAGCGCTTGAGCTTGGTGTTAAGGCTGCATACAAGGCCGTTATGAAGCCTGTCGAGGGTACTATCCTTACTGTATCTAAGGCTGCAGCTGAAAAAGCTAAAGAGAGTGCACTCTCAAACAGCAGTGATGTAATCTTCTGGGCGGATGTGTGCGCAGAAGCTGAAGCTACACTAGCGAAGACCACAGATATGCTCCCGCAGCTCAAGAAAGCAGGAGTTGTGGATGCAGGCGGTATGGGTTTCACAATTATCATCAAGGCTATGTATGAGGTATTCAACGGCGGAGACATTGCTGTTCCTGCTGAGGTACCCCAGGTCGAGGAGAATTCCATTGAGGCTTTCAAGACAGCAGTAAGCCAGTATGATGATGATATCACATTCACTTACTGTACAGAGTATATGCTCGAAAAGAACCCGAACTGTCCGGATCCGTTTATGCTCAGAGCATACCTTGAAACCATCGGAGACTGCGTTGTGGTCGTTGATGATGAAAAGATCATCAAGGTACATGTTCATACTGACAATCCCGGAAAGGCTATACAGAAAGCGCTTGAGTTCGGTTACTTTATAAATGATCCGAAGCCGAAGATAGAGAATATGCGCATTCAGCACCAGAACAAGGTAAAGGAAGCAGAGCAGCTTGAAGCAGGTTTCGCACCAGCAGTTCCAGAGAAGGAATTCGGTTTTGTTGCTGTTGCTGCCGGTCATGGTATAGAGACTCTATTTACAGATCTTGGCGTTGATTTCGTTGTACGCGGCGGTCAGACAATGAATCCTTCCACAGATGATATTCTCCGCGCTATTCTTGCTACTCCCGCAAAGACCGTGTTTGTTCTTCCGAATAACAAGAACATTATCATGGCGGCAGAGCAGGCGGTTAAGCTTACTGACAAGAGTGTATGTGTTCTTCAGACAAGAACTATTCCCCAGGGAATATCTGCAATGATGGCGTTTGATGACAGTGTCGGACTGGCTGAGAACAGAATCAATATGACGAAGGCATTCGAGAAGGTTCAGACAGGACTTGTTACCTACGCCGCAAGAGATTCCGAGTTTGAAGGCCACGCTATCAAGGAAGGCGAGATACTCGCACTTGACAATGGAAAGCTTGCTTTCACCGAGAAGGATATCAACAAGGCAACTTTAAAGCTCACAAAGAAGCTTTGCAAGAGCGGTGCAAGCTATGTTACAGTTATATACGGTTCGGATGTTACCGAGGAGAATGCAGAACAGCTCCAGCAGCTTCTTCAGTCTAAGCTGAGCGACAAGATCGAGGTAATGCTCGTGAACGGCGGACAGCCCGTATACTACTATATTATATCTGTTGAATAATCATAATGCCGCTTGGAAAAGCGGCATTATTTATGAGGTTTAAAATGAGAAAAGCAGTAACTATGATCATAATTGTAATCCTGAGCGTATTAACTTTATTGTTCGGTACTTATTCAGCTGTACACTTTTTCTTCAATTACAAGTCATCTTCCTGGTTTTCTCAGGATATATGCAATAGTAACTATACTATTATTGCTAAAGAGATCGGTACGCCTTTGTGGGATGGGAACTCGGATGCTTTGGTAACAATCAAGGACAATAAAAAAGGTAAGTTTATAACATCATTTTCCTTCGAAATAGATAATGAAGGAGCCGAATTATCTGAGCGTAATTACAGCATTGAGGATAGCAGTGAATATGTGAAATTATCTTTTTTTGATAAAGATGGAAACCTGAGTAGTGTTTATAGGTTCTATTATTTGGATTTTTGTTTTTAAAAAGTTATAAAAAATTGAGAGCATCCAAAAAGGATATTTCCTGATGGTTGCTCTCAATTTTATTATTCAGTTTTTTCTGTTGATGTGATGCTGTCTTCATCTGATGTTGTGATTTCTGTTTCGCTCTTTATTTCATCTTCAGAAGAAGGAAGCACTTCATTTTCTTCTGCTGGGAGTTCAGCTTCTTTTTTGTCTGATTTGCCAGTGATTACCGGATCATTGAACATTGTACTTTTGTATACCGCAACTCTGGCTCGGTCTCCGTAGCAGTCTATCTCTATTTCCTCACGTGAGAGAAGGAATCGGATCATTCCGAAGAGAAGAGAGAAGCTTACAGCGTTCAGGAGTATACTGAAATATACTCGTATGCCGAATATGGTACCAAGCATTCCGAAGAATATAATTCCGATACATACAACAACAGTGATTTCATATTTGTTCTTGTCAGGATCAAGCTGCAGGAATGCAAAGCAGGCAGCGCCTGAAATAATGGCGTGTACGATAGAGAGCACAAGAGAGTAAGGACGGTAGAAGTCAAGTCTTGCGCTGTTAAGCTCGAGGACCATCATCAGCGCTTCGAGAATGATATATGCCGTATAACTGAATTTCAGCAGCCTGCGCAGACGTAGGCTGATACTTAGCAGCGCATCAGAGTAGACAAGAAGTCCGAAAGCCATGAATTCTGTGCAGTAGGCTACGGTTTCAAGTATTCTTGAGTAAAGCGCAGTCGAATTATAAGTGAAATAGTACAGTGCGCATATCAGCCCAAAAGCGACAAACAGAATGTTGCCAATCAGACCGAAAAACAAACCTTTATCAAGTTTTTCGTGCATAGCGGTGCTCCTTAACCGAGAGCTTTCAGAGCTCTCTGACCAATGTCTTTTCTGTAGTGAGCACCATCAAAGCTGATAGCTCCCACGCCTTTGTATGCAGTTTCGAGTGCCTTGGGGAGCGTATCTCCCTTAGCGGTAACACCAATTACACGGCCGCCGTTTGTGAGGAAGCTTCCGTCCTCGCCGAGCTTTGTGCCGGCGTGATATACAAAGCATCCGTCAACCTGACCTTTGTCATCAAAGCCGTTCATTTTGATTCCCTTTGGATAGCTTTCAGGGTAGCCGCCACTTGCCATTACTACACAAGCGCAGCTGCCTTTATGCCACTTGATGTCAACCTTGTCAAGCTCGTGATTGTAAATTGCCTCAAATATCTCATAGAGATCTGCGTCGAGCATTGGAAGTACTACCTGGGTTTCAGGATCGCCGAAGCGGCAGTTATATTCGATTACCTTAGGTCCCTTTGGTGTCAGCATTAGTCCGAAGTAGAGACAGCCTTCAAATGTTCTTCCCTCAGCATTCATAGCGTTCATAGTCGGGAGGAATATCTTTTCCATGCACTCCTTTGCTATTTCCTCAGTGTAGTAAGGGTTCGGAGAAACTGTACCCATACCACCGGTGTTTAGTCCCATATCACCGTCGAGAGCGCGTTTGTGATCCATGGATGATATCATAGGAACCATAGTCTTTCCATCAGTAAACGAGAGAACAGAAACTTCAGGTCCTGTGAGGAATTCCTCTATAACGATCCTTGCAGAGCTCTTGCCAAATTTGAGTTCATCGATCATATCATGAACAGCTTTTATCGCCTCATCTTCGTTCTGAGCGATAATAACTCCCTTTCCGAGTGCGAGACCGTCAGCCTTTATGACTGCGGGGTAGCTGTTCTGCTGCTTGAGATATGCAATAGCCTTGTCACTCTCTGTGAACACTTCATAGAAAGCGGTAGGAATATTATATTTCTTCATGAGTTCCTTGGAGAATACCTTGCTGCCTTCGATAATAGCGGCGTTAGCTTTTGGTCCGAATGTCATGAATCCTTCAGCCTGTAATCTGTCAACCATTCCGAGTACGAGCGGATCATCAGGAGCTACAACGACCATGTCAGGCTGAAGCTTCTTTGCAAGCTCAACGATTCCGTCGATATCTGTTGCACCGACATTGAAGCACTCGGCATATTTTGAGATGCCGCCGTTACCTGGTGCGCAGTAGAGCTTTCCGACATGGCTGCTCTCAGCAAGTTTCATTATAATTGCGTGTTCGCGTCCGCCTCCGCCTACAACTAAAACATTTTTCATATATAATATCCTCCGTTACTTAATCACTATGGTTTGATATACATCATCCAGAAGCGGGATGAATTTGTCATAGCACTCACTTGGGGCAAGAAGCTGAACTTTAAAGCTTACTCCGTTGCTGTCAAAGTAATAGATCTCGCGTTTCAGCTCCATATATTCAGAACAGAGCACGCTTGATACGCAGATAGCGTCATGTCCAAGCCATTCTGTATCTTCTGTAACTTCAACATTTATGATTTTTTCCTTTGATTCAAAATCCGCAGCATCTTTTTCAGCGAGTTCCTTTGCGCTGGCTCCGGATGGATCAGCTGTTATTTTAATTGATCCGTAGTGCTCTTCTAGTGTTCCTGCGAGATTAGGACGAAGTGCGGCTTCCGTATCGGTCTTCGAGTGGAAGAACCAGTCCTTGTTTGCACTTACTGTGAAGTATTCAGTATCATGAGTTTCTGTCTCAGTCTTTAAAGGCTCCCCGTGGTAGGTAACACCAGCGATTATGTCACTGACAGCTTTGGGGGCTTCCTCTGGTGTTGACTTCGGAACTGTAACAACAGGTATTAAAAGGTCACCGTTGCCATACTGAATTGCTTTGTGATAAAATATCATTTCACTGGATTCATCATCCTGAGTGTCAGTGAATTCAGCTTCGAGCAGATAAGCTGGCATTCCATTTTCTTCAGATGCAGTTCCTTTTACTGTTCCATATTGTTCTTCATAATGATCCCTTACCGAATCACAGAAGAACTCAGGCGTGATATGTGAATTGCTCATCTCGAGGATTCCAACAGTAGTACCGGTTTCGCCATCGACGAACATGCATTCAAAATCAGCTGGATATACTCCCTGGAACCTGGAAAAGCGTTCATTTACTTCGATCGTGAACATTTCATCTTCCGTTGTGATGGTCGATTTTGTAGCAGGTTGAGTAGTAGCCTGAGAAGTACTGGTTGAGTCCTCAGAGGACGAACTGATGCCGTTATTGGAACAGCTGCAAAGTGTGAGGATAACTCCTGCTGCGGCTGACGCGGCTATTATTTTAGATATTTTCATGTTTTATTCTCCAAAAAACAATATAGATACAGTATACCATATTTTTATCTGTATTTCAAGGTTTTAAAAAGAAATAATCCTCGGAAACGGCGAAATTTCCGAAATGGGCGGTTACAATCCGAGCTGTGAGGAGTGCGTATTTTTGTGCAATTGACAGAATTGCTCTGTTTTCGATTGCATTTTTCCAAAAATGTGGTAAAATTAATATATCTAATTTTAGGAGGTTAATTACAGATGAATCTGAGGAAAATCTTTGCCGCTGCACTCTCGCTTACGATGATGTGTTCAGCGATGACAACGCTCAGTTGTGCCCCTGTGTCGGCATTTACCGCGGGTGCTGTTGCTGAGGAGCCAGCAGTTACCACCGATGACGAGACCGTTACCTACCCCATAGAAGCCGAGGTGTACGGCTGCAAGTTCTCATTATACAAGGACTACGCAGTTTTTACAAAGTGCTCCAGTAATTATGAGGGTGATTTCGTTATCCCCGCAGAGGTAAAGGGACTTCCCGTAACTAAGATACAGGGACGTGCATTTGAATTCCAGAAGCAGCTTGTATCTGTCACTATTCCCGCAACAGTGGAAACGATTGGTGACCATCTCGCTGGATATTCCACCCTTGAAAAGTACATCGTTGATGAGGGCAACAAGAACTTCTCATCAGTTGACGGCGTAGTATTTACAAAGGACATGAAGACTCTTGTTGCATTCCCGAAGTGTTATCCGAACACGTCATACACTGTTCCCGACGGTGTTGCGGTCATAGCTAGAGGCGCAGCTTATACCTCTGACATAGAGGGACTTGTTCTTCCCAGCAGCGTTACAAATGTCGAGGACTTTGCATTCACTTATTGTAAGCAGCTCAAGAGTTTAAGGCTTCCGTCTGCGCTGAAAACGATAGGCTACGCTTCATTCTCCAACACAGCGCTTACAAACGTTGAGATCCCGTCCAGCGTTGAAGAAATAAAAACAAGTGCTTTTGCAAACTGTAAAGACCTTATTGTTACAGTGAAGAATCCGGCATGCAAGATCACACAGACCGACGGTGTCTTCGGCAAAAAGGACAGCTGCATCATTATCGGTGACGAGGGTTCTACTGCTCAGGCTTATGCCGAGAAGTATGAATACACATTCGGTGTGATAGGTGGCGAGATACCTGTTATTACGACAACAGGTGGTTCAACAATGACAACAACCACTTCCGCATCATCAAGTTCTTCAACAACGACAACTACTGTAACTACTTCAGCAGCAACAACTTCAACCTCACAGTTTGCCGAAACTCCTGACCTCAAGTTCGGAACAGCCACGCCTATCGTCAAGGTCATAAACGGGAAGCCATATAATATAAAGTTTACCGGTATCTTCAGCATAAAGGGAGACAAGGTGCTTAACGAGAATGATGACGCGGAAAAGATAGCTGAGATAAAGAACGGTGTTATCGCCTCTGTCTCACAGGCAGTAATGGATGTTGAGTTCGCTCCTGACAATGCTTCTTCTGCCGGCGCTCAGATTAAGGAGAAGTCTGTTGAACATTTCAACAAGTTCTATACAGTCAAGACAGGCTATACGCTGACAAGCCTCTCAATACAGAGCATTAACGTTACCGAGCAAGCGGCTTCTGTAGTTACGGGTTCTGTTACAACCGTATCCACGACTGCTCAGGCATCAACAACCACAACCACAGCAACAGCAGTTGAAAATACATCAGCAACAATTTCAAATGTTACCACAACAGTGCTTTCAACTACTGCATCAGTAACCACAACCAAAGAAACAGTGGCTGATACTACGGCTTCAACCACAAATACAACTGCTATCACAACAGGAGCTGAAACTACATCAGCAACTTCAGCATCAGTAGTAACAACAACTACGACCATTACCACAACAGCCGTTTCTACTACCAAGGCCCCAGAAACTACTGCGTCCATGACTATCGCAGAGCAGGTTGCCGGCAAGTGGTCATTCCAGAAATTCGTGGACTCTGACGGCAATGTGAGCGATAAGTTAGATGGAACCTTCGCCAATGTAACATTCAACAGCGACGGTACAGGCAAGATAGAAGTTGTTTCAGATCCCGATGCCCCAGATAACGCAACTATCACATGGACAACAGACGGTAATGAGATTAATGCGCTCATCACATTGGATGAAGGTGAACAGGCGCCCCTTACTTTCATGTATGCTGATAATTATCTCACATTTGAAAGGCCTGACGGTGTGCTCTACTTTGTAAAAGCCGAAGGAAATGCTCTTGGCGATGCAAACGGCGACGGAAAGATCGATTCCAAGGATGCTTCACTGATACTCGTTGAGTACGCAAAGCTCTCTACGGACGGTGTGTCCTCATTCAGCGACGCACAGAAGGCAGCAGCTGACGTGAATAAAGACGGCAAGACGGACGCAAAAGATGCTTCCGCACTCCTTGCATATTACTCTTATCTATCAACAGGCGGAAAGGATGACATTTCAACATTCCTTAAAGCGAATGTATAACAACAGTAAAGCTCCCCATATGGGGAGCTTTACTCATTTATCCGATTATATCTTTGCTGAAAAGTCGCATTGTATCAAGTTTGAGGGCCTGATGCTGAGGTTTTGTTAATGTCGGATCATTCGCGAGAATACGGGCTGCGCATTCCTGTGCCTTACCGGATAGCTCCATGCTGCATGCGACGTCTGCAATTTTCAGAGGAGGAAGTCCGTGCTGCGCGCTTCCGAAAAAATCTCCAGGGCCGCGCATCTTAAGATCCTCTTCAGCGATCTTGAATCCGTCAGTAGTATGTGTCATTATCTTCATACGCTTCAGGCAGTCCTCATTAGTGTTGTCGGTTATGAGTATGCAGTAACTGAGGTATTCACCTCTGCCGACACGTCCGCGGAGCTGATGAAGCTGAGAGAGTCCGAACCGCTCAGCGTTCTCAATTACCATTACCGCGGCATTCGGAACGTCGACTCCTACCTCTACGACAGTAGTGCATATTAGTGCCTGAATCTCTCCGTCACGGAATTTCTTCATAACTTTTTCTTTTTCCGCAGCGCGCATTTTTCCGTGCAGAAGCGCGGTTGAGTAACCTTTGAGGCTGCCGTTAGCCGCGTTCTCAGCGTAGGTCTTGACAGCAAACAAGTCACTCTCGCTGTCTTCAATCATAGGGCAGACTACATATGCCTGTCTTCCTTCGTCTATGAGCTTTCTGACAAAACCGAAAGCGTCAGCACGTTTTTTCCCTGTTACAGCATATGTCTTGACAGGCTGTCTTCCTTTCGGAAGCTGTGCTATGACAGATATATCAAGATCACCGTAAATCATAAGAGCAAGTGTGCGAGGGATAGGTGTTGCTGACATAACGAGTTTATGAGGCGAGTCGCCTTTTTCGGCAAGAGCAGCACGCTGAGCTACTCCGAATCTGTGCTGTTCGTCAGTGATGACGAGTCCGAGCGATTTGTATTCGACGTCTTTCTGAATAATAGCGTGCGTTCCGACCATAACATCGATTTTTCCTGCAGCGAGGCGTTCACGGATATCCGCTTTTTTCTTTGCTGTGGCAGATCCTGTAAGTAGGCACACATTTACTCCAAGAGGTTCCAGCAGGCCTGAAAGGGTATTGTAATGCTGAGAAGCAAGTATCTCAGTAGGTGCCATCAGCGCAGACTGGATACCGTTCTTTGCAGCAAAGCAGCACGCGGCAGCGGCGACTGCAGTTTTACCGCTACCAACATCGCCCTGAAGCAGACGGTTCATCGGAGTATTTCTGCAGAGGTCATGGATTATGTCTGCAACAGCTCCTGCCTGTCCTTCTGTAAACTCAAATGGCAGATTCCGAGTGAAATCATCTATATTTGTATTACTGTCCATACCGAAGGCTGTAGATTTTCTGCGTCTCAGCTTCATCATGGTCATTCCGAGCTGAAGTTTCAGCAATTCGTCGAATGATAGACGTCGTCTGGCTTCGTCAGCAGCCTGGTCACTTTCGGGAAAGTGTATGTTTTCAAGAGACCACATAAGCGGCGGAAGCTGATATCTGGCAAGTATTTCCTGCGGGAGAGTCTCAAACGGAAATCTTTCCATTATTCCAAGGGCCTGGCGCATGTTTGTCCTGACCATGTTTACTGAGAGTCCCTGGGTCAGTTTATATATCGGCTGTATAAGAACCGATTCTTCTGCCTTGATAAATACAGGGGAGGCTATCTCACGGCGCAGCAGATTACCGTTGACTTTGCCGTGCATATAGTAAGTCTGACCTTCCTGTAAGGCCTGGAAACTGTAGATGTTGTTATATATTACGACAACTATGTTATCGATACCATCGGTTGCGATAGCGTTGCAGATTATGAGTCCGCCTCTTACACGCTGAGGACGGTTTTTTTGCACTATGGTGAGTTTCAGCACATTGTAGTCTCCGAGATTTGCCTGACAGATAGGTACGAATGCACGGAAATCGAGATATGCTCGCGGAATGTGATAGATGAGGTCATATGGCGATGAAATACCAAGCTTACGATACTTTTCACCTCTCGCCTTGCCCACGCCTTTGAGATATTCTATCTCGGAAAAAAGGTCGGCAGACATGATATGCTCCTTCCGTTATTGTTTTTCAGTTGATGTGAGTTTATTATATTTTTCTTTCAGAAAATCCCTGGGTTTAATTTTCTTTTTTGCTTTTAGGCAGCATTTTATAAAGTTCAGAAGCGATTTTTTCAACTTCGTCCTTGTTACACTGCTTGAGTTTATCTCTTAGTTCCTGTATTTTCAAATGGAATCAGTCCTCTATGTGATATTGACACAATTATAACGCAAATCAGTCATTTGTGTCAAGCCGACATGGCTTTCTGATGGTGTATTTTCCGTTACAGAGCAGGGCAATGTTGATGATGCACAAAAAACAGGGCTGTGATTTGTGCACTTGTACAAAGATTTGCGCAAATTCGTTCTTTGCCTTTTTACAACACACTTTTTTGTGATACTATTATTAGGTGTAACAGAAAGGAGAATAATCTCATGAGAAGAATAACTTCTTTATTGTCTGCAGCAATAATAGCAGTTTCTTTATACGCCTGTGCTGAAAAGCATGTTGAAAGCGAACCTATCGGAGACATTACTGAACCTGTTGAGATAGAAACTGTTACTGATCCTGTGTATCTTGAACTTACTGAGGAGGATTTTACTCCTGTTGATATAAACTGCGATATTACAGATACTGAACCTCCGTTCAAGGTGAACAGTGCGGATTTAAGCAGCCTTGATTTTGGGGAGAGAATGTCACCATGCAAAGAACAGGAGGATGCAAGGAACGCTGCTCTATACCCACACTATATGGAAGAATCTGAAAATAAGGAACTCTATGAGGAAGCCGTTCAGACAATTCTGGACAATCCGTCCGGAGGAATGGTTACAGACTTAGAATTTATTGATGGTAAATACTATCTTTCAGTAAATTATGACAATCTGTGTGGATGTCATGATTCATCGATATATTCATACGAAGTTGAGACAGGTAACTTTAAGGAAGTGATCAGACATACCGGACTCGAATATAATGGTGCATTTGACTGCCTTACATCCTCGCATGGAAAGCTGTTTTATGTTGTGAAAACTTATGTTAATGAGAAGAATGAGAATGATTCTGTCGGATCACAGGACTTCGCTTACTCTGGGAATATTAAGTATAAGGCAAGACTTTTTTCAATCAATCCGGAAAGCGGAAATGAATCGGAACTATGTTTAGTGGATGGGGATGTTCAATTAATCAATGAAAGCGAAAAAGGACTAGCAATCTATAGCTATAGAGGTGGGTATAGCAGGTGTTATCTGACGGAATATGATATTGAATCAGGGGAACTTAGTGAATATGAAAATGAGAATGGTAATAATCGAGTTCTCTGTGACGGAGTTCCCGCGGAGATCTCCGGAGGATTTGACAGAGAGAAACATAACCCGATAACCATAAAAACTCAGTACTATACCATTACGACTGATATAAATTATTATACGGATATTTATTTGTGGAAGGATAAGGCTTCTATAGTTTATCCTGATGATAAAGGCGGTACATGGATGTATACATACGATCTGACGAACCACGAACAACTGAAAATGAGGTATGACAGATTCAAAGATTCGAGATCTCTGCAGACAGAAGACGGTGTCCTTATTATTGATCCGGTTAGTGAAAAATTGTACTATGTCTATCCTGTTCTTGGTACCGTTTATACGCTTGATACATATGATCCCTATATCGATTTAATTTATGGAGAAAGTGGAAAAAACGTGTTTTACATGACGTTTACAGGCGAAAATGAAAACAATATAAATGGTATGTATGTTGGCTACACTAACGGAAAAGGGCTTCCTGACAAACTTAACTGGTTTGAAACACAGTGACCGATTAGTATTAATATGTCATAATGAATATTTCAGGAGAAAAACTATGAGGAAACCAATCGCTTTGATTGCTGCTATGGCTGTACTTGCTACAACATTTGCTTGTGATAACAAGCCTGTTGAAAGTGAGCCGGTCGGCAACACAAAAAATACAGTTGAACATGAATTTCGAACGGATCCGGATAATATGGAAACTAAGAATTTGTCTGAGCCGGAATACCTTGAATTAACTGAAGAAGATTTCACACAGGTTGATCTTTTTTTTGATGTTACTGATGCTGAACCTCCTATAGACATACATTGTGTGGATCTGAGCGGATTGGATTTTGGACAGAGAATATCCCCGTGCAAGAAATCAGATGGATATATGGACTATGCATATAATGTAGGATACACCGATCCTGAGTGGCAGAAGCACTATGATGATGCGGTTAAGAAGCTTGCTGAAACACCATGCAGCGGAATGCTTGATGACATAGTGTATTCAGATGGGAAGTTCTTTTTTCTTATAAACTTTGATGATCTTTGTGGACGCCATGATTGGTCAATCTACTCATATGATGTCAAAACTGGAAGCAGCAAAGAACTAATAACACATTCAGATACTAAGATGATAAGTACATATCATGCTCTGATTCCCTGGCGTGGGAGACTGTATTATCCCGTGTCATGCAGTGATACAAGCGTCAGCATGCGGGATAAGGCAACTATCTGTTCTCTGGATTTCGAAGGCGGCAATGAGAATGAGGAGTTGGAAGTTGAAGGTGATGTCTATAACATGGAATCAACAAAGAATAGTCTCCTTATTGATTTGAGCGACGAAATAGAGATCAAATCATATCATTGGGAATATGACCTTGTGACAAAGGAACTTAGCACAAGGGATATATCTTACAGCATTGATGATAATGAAAACACAGACAATGAAGTGTTTTGTGATGGAGTACCGGCAAAAATCACAGGCGGTATTGAGAATGGCAAATACTCTCCGGTGACCATAGAAACACAGTATTATACCTTAATCACTGACATCATAGATTATTCAGATATATTCTTATGGAAGGACAAGGCATCTATTATCTGTAAAGATGTTTACAACCCTTCCAAAATGAATACGTATGACTTCAAAAAGCGAGAAAGACTGAAAATGGATGTTACTTTCGATTATTCCGGTGCTATACAGACAGAAGACGGATTGCTGGCAGTAAGTTCGCTCATTCCCGGAAGTGATGGATATTCATTAGAGAGCGGAGCATGTTTGGAATATTTTGATCCTCTGCTAGGCACAATGTTTCAGATCGGGACAAGTGAAAACTGTTTGTTTGAAGCAGATAATGATACTGTCTACTATCTGACCATCAATGGCAAATCAAGCAGATTTGATGAGGGAAACAGAGTGTTTGTCGGATACAGCAGCAACAAAGGCCTTCCTGATAAGCTTTATTGGTTTGATAATAAGCAGTTGATAATCGAATAGTTATACTATAGCAAAAAAGGAGAAATCAATGAAGAAAGCAATCGCTGTTTTTGCTGTGCTGGCGCTTCTTTCCTCTATGTGTGCATGTGAGGATAAGCCTGCAGAAAGCGAACCTATAGGTGAAATAAAGACATCTTCGGATACTGAAGTTCCTACTGGATCAGTTAGTGTGGAGGTTGAGACTTCAGCAGAGCAGGAGTATCTGGAGCTTACTGAAGATGACTTTACACTTGTAGAATTAAATCATGATGTTACCGAATCCTCACCGCCAATAGATATCCACTCTGTAGATCTTAGCGACCTTGATTTCGGGAAAAGAATTTCACCATGCAAGTTAACGGAATATTATGATGATTATGCGATTACAAAGCATGATTACACTGATACTGATTCGAAGGATAAGTATGACAGCTATTTAAAAAAGCTGATAGACACACCATGTGAAGGAATGGTTGAGAAAGCCGTTTACTCTGATGGTAAATACTTCTTTTTGGTTAATTATGACGATCTTTGCGGCTGTCATGATTGGTCGATATACTCGTATGATATAGAAAAAGGAGATTTAAAGGAACTAGTATCATACACAGGTACTGAGTATGGAAGCAGCAGTTTCTCACTTATGGTAACGCACGGTAAGCTATTCTATCCTGTGACATACTATACCGGTGATAAAAAGAGCGAAACTTATATTACTGGCTTAGTGAACGTTGGTGAATCAAAAACCTTTATTGTTTCCGGCAATGATTCATACAAAAAGTCTGTTGTATTATCATTTGATTTAGCAACTGGTGAAGAGGAAGAGGTAGGCACATTTGACGGAACAGTGCTTATGATGGAGGAGACAGAAAAAAGCCTGAACATATCATACCATTCTGGAACGAATAAATATGTGATGTGGAAAGAATATGATTTTGTGACAAAGGAACTAAGCGACTGTCATACTATTGACGGTTCAGGTGTTAAAGTATTATGTGACGGAATATCCGCGGAAATTACAGGTGGCAATGAAAACGGCAAGTATACTCCGATAACAGTAAAAACACCGAATTATACTATTTCTACTGATCTGATTGACTGTAAAGAAGTATGTGTGTGGAAAGACAAGGTATCAATCATAACAGAAGGCGCCCTTGGCATGTCGTGGATGTATACATACGATATTAAAAGCAGAGAGAAACTGAAATTGCAGTTCGGTGGTTTTGGCGGAGATAACACTGTACAAACGAGTGACGGACTGATTGGAGGAGGAGTATCACTTGTCGGAATGGATGGCTTGCCATTGATAAACGGAAACAGTATCAGTTATGTAAATCCTGTTCTCGGAATTGAATATAATCTGGAAACATGTGATGATTGTCTGGTAAACAAAATCGGTGATGCTGTGTATTATCTGACAATAAGCGGTGGAAGAACTACTTATGATGAAGAAAGTGGTATAAATGTTGGCTATAGCACCCGAAAAGGCTTGCCCGATAAGCTTTGCTGGTTTGAACTGAAATGATGCAGTTAAGTTCTCAAAAAGGATAATAAAAAGGGAAAGACGTTCTCCAAATTGATCAATCAGATCGAAGAACGTCTTTCTCTTTTATTTCATAAGAAATTTAGGACCGCCGTCAAACACATGCATAAGTTCTGGCATCCAGCTGCGCTTCAAAAGCTTTTCTATGCTGTTTTCACGAACAAAGGCAGTTTCCGTTTCTGTGATCGGGATGATCCAGTGAAAACGAGGTGTTGTGCCAAGGAATGATGGCATTACAGGACTTGGAAGTCCTGGTACCTGAGACGGATCAACCAGAAGAAGTGAATAGAATCCTCTTATCTTGTCAAAATCAACAGTATGTCCATGTCCGAGGAAATCGCGCTCTTCCCAGGGCATTCTCATAAGCATGTCGAAGACGGGAGGCATATATTCAGCCAGTTTTTCATACTGTTCGATACATGCAAAACCAAGTTCCATTCGGGCATATTTCTGATATTCCCTTCCGAATAAAAGCTGCGCTCCCGGCAGCTCCGCCTGAGACATGCCGACTGAAAAATCATAGCATATATCATTCTTTTTGCCCATCCATAGGCGTTTGTGCGGAAATGTATTCTGATCAATGCACAGATAGTGCTCTGGCTGGCCGGCAAATACCTGATATACTTTTTTGAAAGCGTTATCCACAACATTCCAGCCATCATCATTTAGTGTAAGTCTCCATTGCTCGTTAGCTGATTTAAGGTAATACTTGACAGATTCCTCATCTTCTGGGCGCATCTGCCAGCCATACCGATGCATTCCGCTTACATACCTGGAAAATCCGGGGAAATCATGGAGTCCGGCAAATGGTGGGATTGCTCCGAGAATCCCTTGATTATCGTATACTATAGGACTGTCACCAGTTGCGTACCATCCGATCTTCAGAGAATCACCATCAAGTTCAATTCCTGCTGGATCATGCTTAACATTTTCACGTGGCATAAGAATTGATCCTGTTCCTTCCGCAGTCATTGTTTCCGGGGCCGGACGACGGTTGCAAAGCCAAAGGATACGAAGTACCTGTCCTCTTTCTTCCGGCGGCGCCATCAAATAAAGATAATAGGCGTTTTCATCTTTCCCTACTGCTGCGGTTAAGCCCGCACAGACTGGGGATTCGCTCTCACATACCCATTCAGTATTCATTTTTCTCCTCCTTGCATTTGATGATGATCAGGCGTAATTTCAAAATAACCATCATGTTGTTTTCTGATTCAGATTAATCACTTTTTAATCCTCTTTAGCTATAGGAGTATCCCATTCAATAATAATACCTCGTGAAACTTCTGATGTTTCGGTATCGGTAAAATCGAAAAAGCTCCATTCATTCTCTGTAATATCGAACCAGTAGCCGAAATCTTCAGCACTTTTCGGATCATCACCGGAACCTCTCCAGATTAAAACTACATCAGTAAGGGCGTCTTTGTCATAGTTTTCAGGACATCCTTCGTACCAATGAGTATATTCGTTTGCTTCACCGGTTATTGTTGTGGTGGTCCCGTTCTTTTTAACTATCAGACCAGTATAATATGCATCACGTGTTCCGTAGACAAGAAGTTCTTCGACTAATTGCTGTTCATCCTTGCTCGAAATTGTAACAAGATGTACATTCGAATTCTGCTTTGTTACTATACTCATGAACGTTGAGGAAACAGCGTGATCGAAAATAGCATAATAATGTCCGTCGTAATAAGTCCAAGCCTTTACCTTATCGAATAACTCTTTATCAAAGTCTCCGAATTTTTCAGGAAGGTATTTATTGATATCTTCACCAGTGTAGATCTTCTTTGCCTTTGGCTTTTCCCTGACAGTTATGAGCTTACCTGTTGTAGTTGGCTCTGTTGTTCCTTCGTTTCCTTTTGAGGATTTCCCTTTGTCTTTCTTTAATTTTATTCCGTCAATGTAAACAATTTTATTCGATTCAACAGATACAGGAAGTTTCTCAGATGTTTTATAATCCTTATACCCATCAGCACTTACAGTCATATCATATTGTCCGTTTGGAACAGCAATTTCATAGAATCCATCCTTATCGGTAGTTCCTGAAAAAGAATACCCTGTTGATCTGTTTTTTAGTTTGACTTCGGCGCCTTCAATTGGTTTCAGAATCAGCTGATTTGCAATGACTTCTCCTATCACCGCACCATTTTTTAGATCGATATTGACAGATGTTCCTGCCATTTTAAGCGCTTCGGCGACAGAATTATAAGCATCTACTGTTTTAACTGACAACTCTGTGTTAGGATTATTGATCACAATATCCTTAACCTGAGCACCGGTAAGTGACTTGTTCGCAGTCCATACCATGGCTGCTACTCCTGAAACATGAGGAGCAGCCATGGATGTACCTGATAAAGAATTGTAACCACTTAAAATGTATGCTGAATAGATAAAATCTCCTGGTGCAAAAATATCCACGCGATTTCCTGCGTTAGAACATTCCAGAATATCCTGATTTCTATCCAGAGCACCAACAACGATTATCCTGTCATATACATCAGGATATTCCGAGCGCTCGATCAAGCACAATGGAGAGTTGTATTTTGATTCGAGATGCCCTGTTTCATCAGAAGAATCGTTTCCTGCGCTTGCAACCAGGACAAAATCATAACCGTTTTTTAGCATCCTGTTATAGAAATCACCTAGTATACTTGCCGCCTGAGCTGTTTTAACATGGTTTGATTCGTCACTAAAGAACTCTGAAAGCCCGTTATAATCTACTTCCTCTGTTGATCTGTCAGTAAATAAGTTGGGTCCATAGTTGTATCCCATACTAAAATTGATGACTTTAACATTTCTTACTATCAATTCAGCAAAGGTAACTTTTTCACCCATTGAAGAGCTATAGAAATCATAATCTCCAAATCTGTGTATTGTTTCTACAGCTTTGTCAACGTTAGCTCCGTAGAGTCTACCATTACCGTAAGGATAAATTCCGCAGATTCCGTTATCGTCATATGTGTCAGCCGCAAATGTACCGCTTACATGGGTTCCATGTCCTCTTGAGAGAGCCTCATCCTTAGTAGTCCATTTTGTTGTTTTCCCATACACATCATTCTCATAAAAGAATTCTTCAAATCTGACATCACTATGAATATCTGACATGCCTGCATCACATACTCCAACATTTACAGGCTCAATAACTGACATGTTTTCATTTAAGGCAAGCCATGCCTTTGGAGTATTTATCAGTCGGAATCCCCAACTGCGATCATTCACATCGTCGTTCGTGTACGATCTAAGTTCATGAGCCCACTCCTTGCCATAGTAAAAATAGCCAACATCTCCTGAATCTGTAGAGATTCCGTAAACATAATTCTGAGACACAGAATCGATTATCGGTTCAGCAGAAATGTTTTCGATAATATGCACAAGTTCATCAGGAGCAGTTTTCAGTCTCAGTTGATAGTCTCCTGACACTTCTATTTCTCCAACTATCTCAGCATTGTAAGAAGCGGCAAGCTCAGCAATCTGATTATGGGTTACACCTTCATTCGCAACAACAAGCACCTCGTTATCAATATATCCTATGGTGCTTTCCTTGTTATCCGTAACAATATGTTCTTCTTCAACAGGTGAATAATAAATTCTTCCATAATCCGTATTCCCGTCCGGATTGGTCATATCAACGTTCTTAGTGGATTGAAAAAGCTGTTTATATTTTCCGTTGCTATAGTACTTTCTGTAAATAAATACGTCGAACAATAGCAATAAGAGTGCTACCACGGCCAGTATGGAAATGATCGGCAAAAACTTTGATTTTCTTTTCTTTCTCATAAATAATCCTTTTCTGTTATAAAAATAACAATCTCATTATACCATATTACTTCAAAAAAAGCAACTGAAAAGCTGGTCATATATTGCTAAATTAGCTGAAAAAACAGCTCTGAGCTCAATAAAGCAATTGTTGTAATAATACATCAAAATAATTGACAGCAGAAAGCCGTTATGCTATAATAAATATGTATATGCGGTCACGCATACATCATATTATATGATACAGACAGCAAAACGGAGATAGAAAATGATAAAAACTATTAACGGACTCAAGATCAATTATGAGGAGAAGGGTGAGGGAGACCTCATTGTGTTACTGCATGGCTGGGGAAGCAACATAAAGCTTTTTGCCAACCTTATCGACCTTCTTTCAAAGAAATACAGAGTCGTAGCAATGGATATGCCAGGTTTCGGTGAAAGCGATGAACCGAAGGAAGTATGGGATGTAGGACGTTATGTGGAGTTTGTGATTGACTTCATAAAGGAATATGGAGTCAGCGAGGTAATGCTTCTCGGCCACAGCTTTGGCGGAAGAGTTATAATTAAAATGCATAGCCGAAACGATATCCCTTTCAAGGTAACAAAGGTCATTTTAGTTGACAGCGCTGGCATAATGCCACCCAAGACCAAGAAAAAGAGCTGGCGTACAAGATATTATAAAATGGGCAAAGCGGTTCTTTCAACCAAGATTGTCCAGAAGATCGCACCTGACGCACTTGAGAACTTCAGAAAGAAGATGGGAAGCGCTGATTACGCAGCGGCTTCACCTATGATGAGACAGGTAATGGTAAAAGTCGTAAATGAAGACCTTGAGCCATATCTGCCTAATATCAAGTGCCCGACACTTCTTGTCTGGGGCGTTAATGACACAGCTACTCCTCTCTCAGACGGAGAGAAGATGGAAAAGCTTATACCGGATGCAGGCCTTGTAAAGCTTGAGAATGCCGGGCACTACTCCTTCCTTGAGCAGCAGTTCATTTTCAACCGCGTTATGTGCTCGTTCATGAAAATAGAAGAGTAAAAGAAAAAGATACAGAAGAAACTTAGATTCCATATCTGATAAGGAGACTATTGATGAATCTATTATTGTGGCTGTTTTTTACAGCAGTAGCTTTACTAGCTATAATATTCCTCGGTTTGAGGGAATTCCATATGCTCCAGCTTAATGGCTACAAAACACCTGAGCATTCCTGGTGGATGAAGAAGAATTTCAAGCGTTATATTCCGCTGATATTACTCTTCCTCATACAGTTTATTCTGCTTGGTTTCCCTCCGTATCATACGGTTAAGGTTGCAATAGAGAATGACAAGCCTTTAGTTCAAGGGTTTATAAGAAGCGGCGAAGCAATGGCGATTTCTGCGGTCATTATAGATACACTCTGTGTACTGAATTTTTTCATAGCGCTTCTTAATAAGCCTGGAAAGAAATTCAAAAAGCCATTCAAATATACAGCAAGAGTGAAGAGAATGCTGATAACATTCTTTATTCTTATTGCTGCCATATTCATTGCTGCGTTCTTCTCCTCAAAAAGAGTTGACGGTCATTTCGTAAACAATCTGCCGTTTATCATTGTGGGTTGCGGATTGTATCTCACTCCGATACTCGTTCCTCTGTCAAATCTGATAAACAAGCCGATAGAAACAGCTATCAACAACTGGTATATAAATGATGCGAAGAAGAAACTTGCCTCGATGCCTGACCTCCATAAGGTAGGAATTACGGGAAGCTATGGCAAGACCAGCATGAAGTTCTACCTTAGTGAGCTTCTTTCTTCACAGTATGAGACTCTGAAAACCCCTGAGAGTTTCAACACTCCCATGGGTGTTACAATAACAGTTCGTCGTGACCTTAAGCCTACACATGAATACTTCATCTGCGAAATGGGTGCGCGAAGAGTTCACGAAATCAAGGAGCTGTGCGGGATCGCAAATCCTCATGATGGTATCATAACATCAGTTGGCCCTCAGCATCTTGAGACATTCGGATCAATTGAGAATGTCGTAAATACAAAGTTCGAACTAGCTGATTGCGTTAAGGCAAACGGCGGCAAGATATACCTCAACTATGACAACGAGCTGATACGTGCAAAGATCGGTGAGTACCCGAATGCTGTTACTTACGGAACGACTGAAGGCAGTATGTGGCGCGGAAGTGATGTTAAAGTATCCGACAGAGGTACAGAGTTCACAGTTACTTCTCCTGACGGAGAAAAATGCAAGTTCGTCACAAAGCTTCTTGGAGAGCACAGCGTTCAGAATCTTCTCGGAGCTATTGCTTACGCATGCGGGACAGGCATTCCGATGGAAAAACTCGTGCTTCCTGTAAAACGTATAGCAGCGGTTCCTCACAGATTACAGCTTCTCGACAAAGGCGGCGGAGTAACATATATTGATGATGCCTACAATTCAAATCCCAGCGGCTGCCGTGCAGCTCTTGCAGTTTTAGGACTGTTTGATGCGTGCCGTATACTAGTAACTCCCGGAATGGTTGAACTTGGCGCAAAGCAGGAAGAGCTCAACTTTGAATTCGGACAGGAAGCCGCAAAGTCATGTGATTATATCGTGCTTGTAGGCAAAACACAGACACAGCCGATATATAACGGAATCAAGGACGCGGGCTTTGATATGGAAAAGGTTTATGTCGCTGATGGACTTAACGACGCACTCGCGAAGGCAAATTCATACCAGACCGACAAGAAGAAGGTTGTTCTCTTAGAGAACGATCTGCCGGACAACTATTAATCATAACCTGTTAGCTGATCGCTAAAGGCTCATATAAAGGAGAAATAACAATGAAGATCAATCTTGCAGTAATTTTCGGCGGAAGAAGCGTTGAGCATGAAGTATCAGTCATTTCCGCAGTTCAGGCCATGGCAAGTATGGACAAGGAGAAGTATAATATCATCCCTGTCTATATGACCAAGAAGAGTGAGTTCTGGACCGGAGAGAAACTGATGGATATCAACAGCTTCAAGGACATCCCGGCTCTTCTGAAAGAGTGCACAGAGTGTGTATTTGTCAGAAGCGAAGGCAAGGTTCAGCTTATTCGTCAGAAGATAAAGAAGTTTGGTTCAAACCTCATTTCTGATGTTGATATTGCATTTCCGATAGTTCACGGCACCAATGTTGAAGACGGCGCACTTCAGGGCTATCTCCAGACTCTCGACCTTCCGTATGTCGGATGTGACGTTCTCGCATCTGCTGTAGGAATGGATAAATTCGTAATGAAGATACTCCTTAAGGATGCTGGCTTCCCTGTTCTCGACTGCTGCCGATTCTCATCATTTGATCTTGGAAAGATCGATGATATGGTAGCTCAGGTTGAGAGCAAGTTCGGATATCCTGTTATTGTAAAGCCTATAAACCTCGGTTCAAGCGTTGGTATTTCCAAGGGCAAGGACAGAGACAGCCTTATAAAGTCAATTGAAGAGGCATTTGAGTTTGCTGACCGTATCCTCATAGAGCCTTGTGTAACAAACCTCAAGGAGATAAACTGCTCTGTTCTCGGCGACAGTGAGGCAGCTGAGGCTTCAGTCTGTGAAGAACCTGTACAGGCAAGCGATGACGATATCCTTAGCTACGAGCAGAAATATGTCGGCGGCGGCAAGGGTGGAAGCAAGGGTATGGCTACTCTCAAGAGAAAGATACCTGCAGACATTACACCTGAGCAGGATGAATTCATAAGAAAGACCGCTGTTGATGCTTTCCGTTATCTCGGATGCAACGGTGTTACACGTATCGACTTCATGATCGATATGGATTCAGACAAGGTTTATATAAACGAGATAAATACCATCCCGGGTTCACTCGCATTTTACCTCTGGGAGCCTAAGGGAGTTAAATACAGAGAGCTTCTCGAGCGTATGATCCAGCTTGCTATGAAGCGTCACAGACAGTCTTCGAAGATAAACTACACATTTGACACTAACATTCTTTCAATGGGTGGAAGCTTCGGATCCAAGGGAAGCAAGAGATAAGAAGCGCCCGTAAAAGAGCGGGGAGCAATTAAATGGATGAAAAAGAATACCGTGAACGCAATAAGGAAATAAGTGAACTGAAAGCCTACGCGGGCACTGATGTGGATCCGCTGAGATACAGGGACAGTCTCCATGACAAATGGATATTTATAACTTTTGCGCTGATAATCGGAGGACTTATAGCAACGTTCATTATTGGCGGAATGGGGTATAGGTTCATTGCTCCCAAAGTATTCTTCGGCGCTCTGTTTGCTTCATCCATAACCGGCCTTATAGCTTATTTCATTCCGCTTATCACACTTAAGCGGCAGATATCATATCTAAGGGAGAGATGTACAGAAAGAGTGACCGGCAGATGTGTCAGAACAGGGGAGATAACCTATTCCACCGCATATGCCGCACAGGTCATCATGCCTTTCTATCGCACGACCAAGGAAGAAGAACACAAATCTGCTGAACTCTATTATGATCCTGAGTATGTGATTGAATTCAGCGGCAAGACTTATCATCTCTGCGAACGACGTTTTTCATTAAGTCCCGCTTCAATGGACAGTGAGCGTACTTTGTATATTGATCCGACAGCACCTACGGTGTTCTTTGATGAAAGAAGATATGGATCTGAATACAAAGAAGCTAAAGAAAAATGCTTTGCAGGAGTGGGCTCAAGAATAGTATTTATAATTATTACAGCCATACTATTCTGGATATTTGCCATGTAATTAAAAAAAGATTCGGTTCTCCAATGAGATCCGGAATCCGTGCAAAGAGTGCTCAATAATAGAACTGACATATATAATTAATGATTGAATGGAGGGTTTAACATGACCGAAAAGGAAAAACAGCAGTCCGGAGAGTTATATCTCTCATCTGACAGTGAACTTACAGCTGACAGAGTAAAGGCTAAGAAACTCTGTGCAGAGTATAACGCCATTGAGTACAACGATTATCAGAAGAAGGTTCGTCTGCTTGACAGACTTCTCGCTCTTCGCGGTGAAAACACTATAGTTGAGCCTAATTTCTTCTGTGATTATGGTTACAACATAATAATCGGAGACAACTTTTATGCAAATCACAATCTAGTAATCCTTGACTGCGCTGAGGTAACATTCGGAAACAATGTCTTCATTGGTCCGAACTGCGGTTTCTATACAGCAGCTCATCCGATCGATGCAGAGCAGCGCAACAGCGGTCTTGAATATGCTAAGCCCATCAAAGTCGGAAGTGATGTCTGGATAGGCGGAAACGTATGTGTTATGCCTGGCGTCACTATCGGCGATAATGTTGTTATCGGCGGAGGAAGCGTTGTTACAAGTGATATTCCTTCAGGCACGATTGCAGCAGGAAATCCATGTAAGGTCGTGAAGAAGATCGGTGATGACAAGCCTGCGGAAGAAAAGGCAGCTCCTGCATCTGACAATCAGAAGAAGGAAGAGAAAAAAGTCGCTGTCAAGAAAGCTGACAAGAGTAAATAACCGTTCCATAACTTACAGAGAGGATTATTATGAATACTCTGCACTTTAAATACGCGGTAGAGATTGAAAAGACACGCTCTATCACACAAGCGGCTGAGAACCTTTACATGGCTCAGCCAAACCTAAGCAAGGCAATAAAGGAACTTGAGAACTCTCTCGGTATCACAATTTTCAGACGCACCTCAAAGGGTGTCATACCGACTGATCAGGGCGTTAAATTCCTTGCCTGTGCAAAACAGATACTCATGCAGATAGACAATATGGAGGCGATAGGTTCTCCTGACAAGCCCAGAGAACGCAAGATGCGTATTTCCGTACCGCGTGCGGGATACATTTCAAAGGCATTGTCTGAGTTTATTGCTGCGTCGGATGCTTCTGACGACATGGAAGTCTATTTTTGTGAGACCAATTCAATTAGAACCATTGAGAATGTCCGTGAAAACGGGTATAACTTTGGAATAATCCGCTTCAATGCAGCGCATGAGAAGTATTTTACGGATTATCTCGCTGAGAAGAACATCGAAAGCCAGCTCCTTTGGGAATTTGAGGCGCTTGCGGTTATGTCCGCTGAGCATCCCGCAGCAAACGACGGGCTTACATATGGTGAGCTTTCAGCACATTACGCCGAGGTCGCTCAGGGCGATGAAGCTGTGCCGTATGTTCCGGGAGCAGTGGAAAAACTGTTTGAACAGAACCGGCCGGTTGATACCAAGGTCAGACGTGTCTATATGTTTGACCGCGGAAGTGCGCTTGACTTTCTTCTTACAGTTCCGACTTCGTTTATGCTGGATTCTCCTGTTCCGGAGAGCCTCTGCGGCAAATACGGACTGGTGCAGAAGCATTGTGAATTCGCTGATAACTGTTTCCGAGACATGCTTATCTATTCGGCTGGCAGAAAGCTTTCAGGAAGTGAGCTCGCACTGGTAAACAAGCTCTATGAAGCACGTAATGAAGCGGAGTTCATGAGATAAGCCGAAGCATTATCGGCACCGCATTTTCAGCGAATGTTTGAAATAAATGGCTGAATACAGCTAAAAAACGCGAAAATGCTTGAATTTTTTGTTTATGTGTGTTATAATAACACGTATGCTATGTAATGCCTGTATCCGCGCTGTCAAAGGCGACCTCCGCGGAAAGATCCCGCATTGCAAATCCATTTGTTAGAAGGTAAAGACAATGTTTGAAATTCTTGAAAAGAAAAGTCTCAACCCTACTGTAACATTGATGAAGATATATGCGCCGAGAGTTGCCAAGAAGGCTGAGCCCGGTCAGTTCATCATTCTTAGAACAGACAGCGAGGGTGAGCGTATTCCTCTTACAGTTGCTGATTACGACCGCGAAAAGGGCAGCATTACTATCATTTTCCAGATAGTTGGCGGCACTACTGAGAAGCTGAACCATATGAACGAAGGCGACTGCTTACAGGACTTCGTTGGTCCTCTCGGACGTCCTACTGAGACAGAGGGCCTTAAGAAGGTCGCTGTTGTAGGCGGCGGTGTTGGATGTGCTATCGCATATCCTGTAGCTAAGAAGCTTCACGAGCTCGGCGTTGAGGTTCACTCAATCGTCGGCTTCAGAAATAAGGATCTCGTTATTCTTGAGGATGAGTTCAGAGCAGCAAGCTCCAAGTTCGTTCTGATGTCTGATGACGGCACAGCCGGCGAAAAGGGTCTTGTTACTGACGCTCTCAAGAAGCTTATCGAAAGCGGCGAGAAGTATGACAGAGTAATCACTATCGGTCCTCTTATAATGATGAAGTTCGTCTGTCGTCTGACAAAGGAATATGAGATTCCCACTGTTGCTTCCATGAACCCGATCATGATTGACGGAACAGGAATGTGCGGCGGCTGTCGTCTGACTGTTGGCGGCGAAACAAAGTTCGCTTGCGTTGACGGTCCTGAGTTTGACGGTCATCTCATCGACTTCGACGAGGCTATGGCAAGAGGTGCTATGTACAAGGCATTCGAGCGCCATGCTCACGAAGAAGCGTGCAATCTGTTCAAGGAGGTAAAGTGAAATGGCTAATATGTCTTTGAAGAAAAATGAGATGCCCGTGCAGGCACCTGATGTAAGAAACAAGAATTTTTCAGAGGTAGCACTCGGATATACTGAAGAGCAGGCTATTGATGAAGCTAAGCGCTGCCTAAACTGCAAGAACAAGCCCTGTACTACAGGATGTCCTGTACAGATAGATATCCCTGCATTCATCGCGCAGGTTGCTGAAGGCAATTTTGCTGAGGCATACAAGATAATCACTCAGTCAAGTTCTCTTCCTGCTGTCTGCGGAAGAGTATGTCCACAGGAAAATCAGTGTGAAGGCAAGTGTGTTCGCGGAATCAAGGGCGAACCAGTTGCTATCGGTCGTCTTGAGCGTTTCGTTGCTGACTGGCATAACGCACAGCCCGAGGCTCCTGTTGAGAAGCCGGCTTCAAACGGCCACAAGGTTGCTATCATTGGTTCAGGTCCTTCAGGTCTTGCATGCGCAGGTGACCTCATCAAGAAGGGCTATGATGTAACTATTTTTGAGGCTCTTCACGTTGCCGGAGGAGTTCTCTCCTATGGTATCCCTGAGTTCCGTCTTCCTAAGGCTATCGTTCAGAAGGAGATCGAAGGCCTCAAGGCTCTCGGCGTTAAGGTTGAGACAAATACAGTTGTCGGCAGAACAGTTTCTGTTGATGAGCTTATGAAGGAAGAGGGCTTTGAGAGCGTATTCATCGGCTCCGGTGCTGGTCTCCCCAGATTCATGAATATTCCTGGTGAGAACCTTAGCGGCGTTTATTCTGCTAACGAGTTCCTCACACGTATAAACCTCATGAAGGCTTATAAAGAAGGCAGTGCTACTCCTATCAAGGCTGGCACAAGCGCAGTTATCGTAGGCGGCGGAAACGTTGCTATGGACGCTGCTCGTTGCGCTAAGCGTCTTGGTGCTGATGTTACTATCGTATATCGTCGTACAGAGAAGGAGCTTCCAGCTCGTGCTGAAGAAGTTGAGCATGCTATGGAAGAGGGAATCAATTTCAAGTTCCTCACCAATCCTACAGAGATCACAGCTACAGAAGACGGATGGGTAAAGGGCGTTATCTGCCAGCAGATGGAGCTCTCTGAGCCCGATGCTTCCGGACGTGCCAAGCCAGTTCCGATAGATGGTGCATTCTTTGAGATCAAGGCTGACTGTGTTATCATGTCAATCGGTACTTCTCCTAACCCGCTCATCAAGGCTACTACAGCAGGTCTTGATACTCAGAAGTGGGGCGGTATCATCGCTGATGAGGATGGACTTACATCCAAGGAAGGCGTTTACGCTGGCGGTGACGCTGTAACAGGTGCTGCTACTGTTATACTTGCAATGGGTGCCGGCAAGAAGGCTGCTGCTGCAATGGATGAGTATCTTCAGAACAAATAATCACTGAAAACAAGTAAAAAGTTCGCGGCTCATTTACTGAGCCGCGATTTTATTATCTATGATCCTGATGAACCTCCGATTATGCCGCATCTTCTGTGGACTTCGTCCGTGAGTGCGTTAAAGTAGATCTGAGGATCTGCATCGTTGTATTCGGTAGTATACTCATTCCATGTCTGTTCGAAATCAGTGCTCATTACCAGCAATGGCATGTATTTCCGCTTTATGTTGCTGAGTGCCTTTGAAACATTACCGAATTCAGTTTCATCTGTTACAGAGCTTTCAAATGACCACATAGGATACCAGTCAGGATTCTTTTGTGGAGTATTGAGGAATTCTGTATATGTCTTCTTGCCATAAGCATCAAAGCATTTCTGGATTGCAGGCTCAAGATGATCGTGGAATATCTGAGGCTGATTTTCAGCTGTGTATGCGTTTATTCCGTCAGGAGCCATGCCGCCGTACTGTGGCATATATGAATATGAGCACCTGTGCTTAAGGGAATATGCAGTATCGTTCCAGTTCTTGTATTGCTCATCAGTCTGATTGAAGTATCCGTTTTCATCAACATAGTAGTCGACTCCTTCAACTCCCCAGAATCGAAGATTGAGTATCTCTGGCTCAATCAGCTTGCTCATAAACTCGACAGCACCTTCTGGGTCAGAACAGCTTGTGCTTACTCCGACTCCGGTTGAAGCGTTGAACGCCGCGTTATCACGGTATTTTTCTTCTATACCCTCATCGATAGTGATGCCGAACGGGATATATGTACACTCGCTTGGGAGTTTTCGCTCTGTGCTTCCGAAATTCCAGTGCTGATCTACCATTCCAAGTACTCTTCCTGTTGCAAGTTTATCATAATAATCTGTGTGACTCATTACAAAGCACTCCGGATCCACAATACCTTTCTGGTATTCTGCGTTCAGCTTCTCGAACCACCTTTTGGCTGTTGGAAGAAGATTATAGTCCTTGGCTTCGAGTGTGTCGGGATCAACGAAACAGCAACCGTCATTGGGATGGCCGTCAAGGAACATAGGTGGATTATCCAATGCAAACATACGAACTTCAGATACCTGTATCTCATAGCCTATGTATGGTTCTCCGTTTTCGTCAACAGGGTTTGCTTCAATATAATCCTCGATAAGATTGAAATAATCGTCCAGTGTTTTCAGTTTGGGGTAATTAGCCCATTCAAGTACCTTTACCTGCATCCAGAACGCTTCACCACTATGAACATTGTTCGTCTCTTTCTGGTTAACAGCAGAAAACAGAGGAATAAAGTAAACATGTCCGTCATCAGCACGTAAGGTGTCCCATTGCGCGTCCGTATATAGCGCTTTAAGATTTGGGTATTTGTCCCAATAGTTATCAAGAGGGATAAAAGCATTTTCCTTGATTAGTCGCTGACAGTTCGGACCGTCAGGCACGATAAAATCCGGGTATTTTCCAGACATTATCATATCACCGAACAGGCTGTCAACATCAGACTGATCTTCCATCCATGTCTCATATAGGATACATCCTGTTTTTTCAGCAATAATATTGCGTATCTCATTGTCTTCGTCTAGGACGTTGGAATTCTGTGAACAGAAAAATCCTGTAAATTCCTTTATATCCTGCTGAACGGCTCCGCTTGATTCTTTTGACTCCTTGGATTCATTCTTTGAAGAAGAGCATCCGACTGCCGAGCACAAAACCAATGCTGCAGATATTGCTGAGAGCAATTGCTTTTTAGTCATATTCTTTCCCCCTTTTTTCGTAATGTATTGTAGTTTGCATTGAGAAACAAGAAACAAATGTGTTTTATACATACATTATACTTCATGTTTTACTATACTGTCAATAGTTGACAGTATTTATAACAGAAAATTTACAAAATGATATACATTGACTAAAATATAAAAATTATAGTACAAAATGTAAATTTTACGTTGCTGAATATTGGCGGACGGCAAGTAGTTTTAAGAGGCGGAGCGAGACGCTTCAGATTCTGCAGCGTATTATGACTGATCAGCAAAATTCCAATAGTTGACATAAACAGATTGAGATGCTATAATGAAATATGTTGGTGTTGTTTGAAAACACCCGATATTTCGAAAAAAACACGTGCCTGCACGCTTAAAAGGAGTTTGTCATTATGAGCGAAAACAGAAACAGCTATGAAAGTCCATTCTGCACACGATATGCAAGCGAGGAAATGCAGTATATCTTTTCTGCAGATATGAAGTTCACAACATGGCGTAAGCTTTGGGTAGCACTCGCAAGAGCTGAAATGAAGCTTGGCCTTCCTGTTACAGAGGAACAGGTAAAGCAGCTTGAAGAGCACGTTAATGATATAGACTATGAGGCAGCTGAAGCGAGAGAGCGCATCACACGTCATGATGTTATGGCTCACGTATTCACTTATGGACAGGCTTGTCCTGATGCGGCTGGTATCATCCACCTTGGTGCAACATCATGCTACGTCGGAGACAATACAGATGTGATCATTATGCGCGAAGCTCTGAAGGTAGTACGCCGTAAGCTTCTCAATGTTATGAATAACCTCGCTAAGTTTGCTGATGAATATAAGAATATGCCTTGTCTCGCATATACACATCTTCAGCCGGCACAGCTTACAACTGTCGGCAAAAGAGCTACACTCTGGCTCAATGAGCTCCTTATGGATTTCGAGGACCTCGATTATCGTCTCTCAACACTTAAACTTCTCGGAAGCAAGGGTACAACAGGTACACAGGCATCATTCATGGAGCTTTTTGAGGGCGATACAGATAAGATCAAGCAGCTTGAGAAGATGATTGCCGAGGAAATGGGCTTTGACGCAGTTGTGCCTGTATCCGGACAGACATATTCTCGCAAGATGGATTCAAAGGTGCTTGAAGTGCTCAGCGATATTGCTCAGTCCGCGAGCAAGTTCTCAAATGATATGCGTATACTCCAGTCCTTCAAGGAGATGGAGGAGCCACGTGAGAAGAAGCAGATTGGTTCTTCTGCTATGGCATATAAGCGTAATCCTATGCGCTGCGAGAGAATCACTTCTCTTGCCCGTTATGTAATGATAGATAGCCTTAATCCCGCATTCACAGCAGGAACACAGTGGTTCGAGAGAACACTTGATGACTCCGCTAATAAGCGTATCAGCGTTGCTGAGGCATTCCTCGGAGTTGACGCTATACTCAACATCATGATGAATGTTACTGATGGTCTTGTAGTATATCCTGAGATGATCCGTCGCCGCGTGATGGCTGAGCTTCCTTTCATGGCAAGTGAAAATATCATGATGGACGCTGTAAAGAAGGGCGGAAACCGTCAGGAACTTCACGATCGTATCATGGATTACTCAATGGAGGCAGGTGCAAATGTAAAGGTTCGCGGACTTGATAACAATCTCTGTGAACTTATTGAGGCAGATCCTATGTTCATGGTTACAAAGGAAGAACTCGAGGCAGTTCTGAAGCCTGAGAACTATGTCGGCAGAAGCCCGCAGCAGGTCGATGAATTCCTTGCAGAGTGCATTAATCCTATTCTCGAAGCAAACAAGGATATCCTTGGCGAAAACTTCGAAATGAAGAACTGAAATAATACTATTAAAGGGCGCTCTGATGAAGCGCCCTTTAGAAAAGGTGAAGTATGAAAAAAGGTGTAAAGATAGCTGTTGGTGTATTGGCTACAGTTGCTGTTTTAGGCGGAGCAGCACTGTATTTGTCACAGACGGTGGTAAAATACAATACAATAGAAGGTGCGTTCCCAACAGTTAATGATATTATGGAACCATATCCATATACGGATGTAGAAGTGCCTGATGAATACAGGGCATGCTCAATAAAGGGAATAGACTTTGAAGCACCTGATGGACTTTACTGGCTTTATCCTGATGAAACTGAAGGAGTAAAATCCGGAATTATCGTAGATGATGATGATCCGGACAAGCGTTCATTACTTATTTGTGTCATGGATAAGGAAACTGAATCACCGGTTGATTCAGCTGACCTCACGGCTCGGGGATACTTCGACAAACGCATGTTAAAAGGCTTGAAAAAGCTCGGTTATGAAAAACCGGAGAACTATCATGACCTTGTCTATCTTACAAACACATTCGATCTCAAGAAGTGCAACAAGTTTTCTGTTTCTGAAGTGGATGCCGCATATAATCTTGCGCTTCTCAAGGAAATAATGACACCGTCATTGATCGCCTACAACCTCAGCGACAGTGAATCTGAAGATAAAGAAATCGAGGCAGGTTTCTATTATTATGATACAGATACAATGAAATCATTTGTAATGGATGGAATGGGGCAGAACGGCTCATATGAAATACAGATAAACATATTTGATAAGAATGATCTTGATCTTATGCAGAGTATGTTTATAATCAGTGATGACCCACAGGTCGCAAGACAGATAGCAAAGACAGTAGCTATAGCAGAAGACTGACATAATACAAGAATTCTTTTGTAACATTGAATATCAGACGCAGAGTCCAGACAGAATACAATGAAATAATAATTATACTATAATACTACAGTGCTTTATTGTCTAACGAAAGGGGTTATATTATGAAAAAAGGAACTAAAAAAGCTCTTATTGCACTTGCTGTTGTAGCAGTATTAGGAAGTGTAGGATGGTATCTTTCTCAGACTTTTGTCAGATGGAAACTGATGGAGCATTATCTAATGCCTACTTTCATCGATGGAGTTAATGTTGCCGAAGACTATCCATATACTGATGTTGAAGTTCCAGAAGAATTTGAGGAATACTCGATGAATGGAATTGTCTTCAAAGCTCCTGCAGGTTTGAGCGTAAAGGGACCGCTTGAAGACTCCGAAGGTTATGAGTATTCTTGGTATCTGACTGATAATGAAGATAAATCGAAGCGAGAACTCAGTATACTTATTAGTGGTTGGACAACTTACTTCAACAAAGATAGTCTTATAAACAAACATCCTGGATTCCATGATTTGCTGACAGTAAGAGGAATGAAGAAATTGGGATATGAAGAGCCCCAGAATTCTTTTGATTTGATTTATGCTGTAAATACGTTTGATCCGAAGGAATGTAATAAGTTCTCACCATCTGAGGTCATTGCTACGTCTAAGCTTATGCTAATAAAGACTGTATTGGTGCCTACAAAGGTCAGTATTAATGGTATATCCGGGCCACTCAAAGACTTTGATGATGATGATCGGAAATACTATTATTTTGATAATGGAACTGCTAAATCATTTGTTGATGAAGGAGCAACCAGTGAAGGAGGAAGTCAGCTAATTATTGAGCTTTACAGCATGAAGGATCCTGATAATAATCTGGATATAGCTATAGCATGTTCGGATCCGGAGGTAGGAAAGCAGATACTTAACTCTATAAATATCGCGGAGGAATAAGATGAAAAAAGAATACCTTGAAGCGGGTAAGATAGTAACAACACACGGAATACGCGGTGAGGTCAAGATAATGCCATATACAGATACTCCGGAGCTTCTTGCGGAGTTTGACCGCCTTTTCATCGGAAAGAACAAGGAAGAAGTCGTAATTGAACGTTCACGTGCGTTCAAGAATATGGTGATAGCCAAGATAGAGGGTATTGATACACCTGAAGCGGCAGAAAAGCTCAGGAACAAGGTGCTTTATATGCATCGTGACGATCTTGAGCTTGATGAAGATACATATTTTATACAGGATCTCATCGGAATGGAAGTGCGTGATGCGGATTCTGATGAGCTGTATGGCACTATAGAAGATGTTATGCAGACAGGAGCTAATGACGTATATGTCGTGAAATCAGGAGATAAGGAGCTTCTTGTACCTGCTATAGCAGATGTAGTCGTATCAACTGACGTTGACGGCAATGTAATGACTATCCGTCCTCTCGACGGACTATTTGACTGACGGAGGCAACATGAAAATAGAGATAGCAACACTGTTTCCCGAAATGTGTGAGGCAGTGCTCGGAGAGAGTATAGTGGGCAGAGCACGAAAAGCTGGCAAGATTGAGGTTCATTGCCGACAGATACGCGAATATACACAGGATAAGCATCGTCGTGTTGATGATACTCCTTATGGCGGAGGCATGGGCATGGTAATGCAGTGCGAGCCGATATATAATTGCTATATGGCAGTCTGTGACGAAATGGGCACAAAACCGCATACAATATATATGTCTCCAAAGGGAAAGGTGCTTACTCAGCAGAGAGCTGTCGAGCTCTCAAAAATGGACAATATCCTTATTATATGCGGGCATTATGAAGGCGTGGATCAGCGTGTTATCGACAAGATCGTTGACGAAGAGCTTTCAATCGGTGACTATGTACTGACAGGAGGCGAGCTTCCGGCGATGGTGCTGACTGACTGTGTGGCAAGAATGTGCCCCGGAGTACTTTCGGACGATGTCTGCTTTGAAGAGGAAAGCATATATAGCGGATTGCTCGAATATCCCCATTATACGCGCCCGGAGGTATGGGAAGGGGAGAGTGTACCGGCAGTATTGCTTTCAGGACATCATGCGAATATCGAGAAATGGCGCCACGAACAGAGCTTAGAGCTTACGAAGGAGAGACGTCCTGATTTGTATGAAAGTTACAAAGACAAATAATTGTTTCAGGAGACGACAAATAACTTGTCGTCTTTTCTGATTTAAGCACAGACCGGATTAATGATAGGCTTTCTATCAGTCTATTCTACGCCTTCTCCAATAATTTAAGTGGAATAATTTAGCTAAATTTAGTTTTTGCAAAAATTGCTTTTACGACTTTTTTCAAAGAAAAAATGTTACCTAATTCTTACCTTGGCTATATAATCTGCATATATCTCTATTGTAAATGCACATAAACAGGGCGCATAGTAGAAAATGCTTTGTGCTTTTGGCAATTGTAAACAAAATCTTCAGAGTATAATATACAGATTGAACAACAAAAATCAACGCTAATTTGTAGTGATAATTCACAAGGGTGAGATATAAATTCATCGGTCATTTAATCTAAATGTAGAATTTGAGGAAAAGAAACGCTTTTGAGTTCAAAATGCGTTGACTATGAAAAAAAATGCATGTATAATAATATCAGCAACTGAAACAATTTGCTTGAAAGCCTGCATAGCACGGCGGGCGACTATAGAGAATAGGAGAGTTGTATTATGTTTGTCAGAGAAGTAATGGTTAAGAATCAGGTTGGTCTCCACGCTAGACCTGCAACATTTTTCATCCAGAAGGCTAACGAGTTCAAGTCATCTATCTGGATTGAGAAGGAAGAGCGCAGAGTAAATGCTAAGAGCCTTCTTGGAATCCTTTCTCTCGGTATCGTAGGCGGTACAAATGTTAAGGTTATCGCAGACGGCGCTGATGAGAGAGCTGCTGTTGATGCTCTTATCGAGCTTGTTGACAGTGGATTCAGTGAGGAAAATAGATAAAAAAATTTTTGCACTGCAAGATTATGGGCGTTACAGACGTAACGCCCTATTTGTTTACCCAATCATATTTTCAGCAAATATCGCATATCCACGTGTTGGATCAGATACGAATACGTGAGTGACAGCCCCGATAAGCTTACCGTTCTGTATTATTGGACTTCCGCTCATGCCCTGTACGATACCGCCTGTTTCTTTAAGAAGATCAGAATCAGTAATATGGATTATCATATTTTTTCCATTATTCTGATCATTTAGATCAATCTTTTCGATTTCAGCTGAGTATTTACAGGGGGAAGAGCCGTTAACAGTCACGTAAACGTCTACATCACCCGTTGTTATTTCCTGTCTATATCCAAGAGGGTATTCTTCTGAACCGCAGGAAACCCGGCTAAAAGCATCTTCTGAAAGTCTTCCATATATGCCGCTCTCGCAGTTCCTGTCAAGAATTCCGATTAAAGGAGATCGTGTGAATCTGCCATGCAGCTCACCGGGCTTTCCTTTCAGGCCTTTCTGTACACCAGTTACCTCAACAGGAACAGCTTCTCCACTCTGGATAGGAATTATTTCACCTGTATCCGAGTCGCATACAGGGTGACCGAGACCAGCAAATTCGCCTGTATCCTTATTGATATAGGTCAGAGTACCAATTCCGGCAATACTGTCGCGTACCCACATGCCTCCTTTCCAGCTTCCGGCGCTTTCAGAGTAGGCCGGATGAAGACAAGCTGTAATATCCGCGTCTCCGCGTGTGAGAGACAGGGTTACATCATGTCCGCCGCTGTCAGATATTACCTGCTGAAGATCAGAGTTGGAACACAACTGGACATTGTCTGCAAGTCTGATGATGTCACCTACCTCGACTCCGGCTAGTTCAGCCGGGCAGATGTCTTCTCCCGGACAGTCAACTTTTCCTGTTGCGGTAACCATGACTCCTTCCATCAGAAGTTTTATTCCAAAAGGTTCTCCTCCAGCGATCAGCGTCGGAGGTTCTTCGCGGGTAACATTCACGCTTTTTACAGGTATCGTTCCGAAAAGAGAAAGAGTAGCTTTATTCTGTGTGCCACATGGCTTGGTGATGTTTCCTGTGCAACGCAGTTCAGGGTACTGCGCAAACTGGATATTATCAGTGCTTCCGGCGGTAACACTTTCCGGCAGACGGAAAGAATAAGAGCCCGCGGCTGTGAATACGCCTAAAACAGCACCAGATAATATAACTGCTGTAATTTTTCTGATTTTATTGAATAAAAGCATTTTTGAGTCCTTTCAGTCGGTTTGACCGACTAAAATATATTATGTATCCTTATCAGTTTTATATAAATGTGAATTACTCACAGCAAAAGAAATTCAGCGACATAGAAGCAGGTGTAATTAATGGAAAAAAAGCATTCAAATCCTTTAATGATCATAGCGAAAACAATACTTTTAATACTTACAGCCATATATCCTTTCTTTATGGTTATAATGTCAGGCGCCGGCCTTGTTTATAACAGCGATAGCTATGGAGGGAAATTAACAAGAGCAGGGATAATTCTGATAGTTTCTGGTATTATTATGACAACTGGAGCAATACTATGTATGTTCAGGAAAAATATTCCGAATATTGTTGCGCTTATATGTTCTGTCGGAGGATTTGCGCTGTGTATTATGATGTTGCGATTGATATGTTTTCATGCCGATGCAGCAGGATGGACAGACAAATATGCTATGACACCAATAAGTGACATGTATAAAGCTAGAATCGTGCCAAGTGTAGCACCTGCGATTATAGCAACAGCAATTTCACTGATACAGATTTTTTCATATGATGCCTCAGAAGAACGTCGAAGAAAGCGTAAGCTTAGGGAAGAACGTGAAAATGCTCCAGCTCCGAAGATAATCGATGACTAATTATATCAGAAAAATGATGCGAAATATGTCATATTCATAGTTGCATATATATTATAAAAAAATAAAAGGTCCCAGTCTATTGATCTGCGGCCTTTTATTTAAAGAAGGAACTAAACAAAATGAGCTAGTTTACTATATTTTCAAAAACCTCACCATCTACAATATGTACAGTTCTTTGCGCCCACTTAGCGACATTGAGATCGTGAGTGATCATTACAATTGTATTGCCCATCTCATGGAGCTTAGTAAAGAGTCGGAGCACCTCTGTACCACTGTTCTGATCGAGAGCACCTGTTGGTTCATCGGCGAGAAGAAGTGAAGGTTTGCTGCATAATGCACGCGCGATAGCCACTCTCTGTCGCTGACCGCCTGAAAGCTCAGACGGTTTGTGGTGAAGACGTTCAGAAAGTCCGAGCATTTCAACTACTTCGTAGCACTGTTTCTCAGCGCTTTTTCTGTTTTCTCCTCGCATAAGGAGCGGCATTATGATATTCTGCATTACAGTATATGTCGGGATAAGGTGGTAATTCTGAAAAATGAAACCAATCTCGTGGTTGCGTATCTTGGTTAATTCACGCTCTTTTGACTGCTGTATCGGTATTCCGTTTAGGCTGTATGAACCGCTGTCGAATGTGTCCATGCAGCCAATTATGTTCATAAGTGTGGACTTGCCTGAACCGGATGGTCCGAGAATAGCAGTGAATTCACCTTTATTAACTGAAAAGTCAACATTTTTCAGAACCTTTAGTTCTTCCTGTCCCATTTTATAGCTCTTGCAGATATTCTGCATAGAGATGATCTGTTCTGTATCCATAACCGTTCCTCACTGTCCCATAATCCATACTTCAGTTATAACGAGATCTCCGTTACTGTCTTCTTCGACGCTGCATTTAATGATGTCACCTTCGCTGAGCACATCAAAATCTGTCTTGACACCAAGTTCAGTATTAACTGTAATTCCTACAGGGATTCGGAATTCTTCTTCTTCGCCCGTAAGGGTATAGTCGTCACTGTTGATTTTTGTCTTTGATTTCTCACTGCTACCGGATCTGCCTGAACCATCCGGCCTTTCACCGCCGAATTTGCTGAAATCAAATCCATCAGGCATTTCTCCATCTTCAGGTTTAGTAAAACCTTCCGGCATTTTTCCGCTAAATTTCTCTGGGTCAAATCCTTCTGGCATTTCACCACTATCAGATTGACCGGAGCCTCTTGATGGCCTCTTACTTCTGCCAGAGTTTTCGGAATCTTCTGAGTCCTCACCGCCAAATTTACTGAAATCAAAATCTTTAGGCATACTGAAGCCTTCAGGCATCTCGCCGCTGAAATTTTCAGGATCAAAACCTTCCGGCATTTCTCCGCCGTCAGGTCTGCTGAATCCCTCTGGCTTTGATCGGCCTGATCTGCTTGAACTCTTATCTGAATTGCTTCCTGAGGATGATGTTGTATCCTCCTTATTTGAATCATCTTTCTGTTCAGCAATCAGAAGAACTACATCATTGCCTGATACAGATTCAATCTGTCCGTAGATATACTGCTTATCTGCCGCCTCTGCTGTCTTTCCGCAGGATGCAAGCGAAGCAATCATAGCTGTAATAAGTGCTAATGCAGCAAGTTTTCTCATAGCTTTTTCTCCTATATCAATATTGTTATTCGCTAGAAAGTGCTTCAACAGGAACAAGCTTAGAAGCTTTCCATGCTGGATAGAAACCGAATACTGTACCTGTTACAAGTGAGAAGCCAAGTGCCAGAAGTGCACCAGCCGCTGACATTTCCATTCTAATGCTAAGGCTCGATAGAACAGGGCTTATTACAAAGCTGGTTGCTACACCAATTAAGCCTCCGATAAGGCTGATACAGCAGGCTTCCATCATGAATTCCAGCAGTATATCCTTACGTGATCCTCCAATAGCCTTCAGTATTCCTATTTCCTGTGTACGCTCCTTGACTGAAACGAAAAGTACGTTCATAATGCCTATTCCACCTATGATGAATACTATTGAAGCCATAGCGATAAGCATTAGTGTGAGTGTTCTGTTTGATTTGTTTGCTGCTTCCATTTTGCTTCCTGCATCTGAAATAGTGAATTCAGCATTAGGATAGCTTGAAGCAAGCACTGTTTTTACATTTTCAATTACTGTATCGATGTTGTTGACATCAGCTGCGATTACTGTTATTGTCGGACTGATATCGCTTCCGGTCAGGTATTTTATACCTGTAGCGTATGGGATGAATATTGCTTCATCAGCGCTTATTCCTGACTCAACCGTACCTTGTTCAGCAAGTATACCGCCTACTGTGTACGGACGGTCATCGATATATACAAGGCTGTCATAAGCATCCTCAGCGCTTCCGAAAATCTGCTTTGCTGCGTTGTATCCGAGGACGCATACTTTAGTTTTATTTTCGATGTCCGCGTCTGAAAGGTAGTCGCCAAAAAGCATTGACAGATTGCTGAGCTCTGCATAGTTCGAAAGAGTTCCGGCAACTGTATATGATTCTGTCTCCTCAATGTTTCCGCCGTATATATTCTGTTTTGTTGTGTAGGAGATCGTGGAATCACTTAGGCCGGGAACAAATGCTGTGAGGTCATCCATATCCTCTGTAGAAAGAGTTATGTTTTCAGTGTTCTTAGAGTCCTTTCCGCCACCGAATAAACCGCTGAACATTCCACTGAAACCTGAGAAGAATCCTCCGCTGCTTCGTCCGCTTTCGTCTTTGCTGCTCCTGCTGCTACCGGAAAAGCTTGGCATATCTCCTCCGCTTGGAGGGGTGAAGTTTCCACCGGAGAATGAAGGCATTCCGGCACCGGTTGGTGAGCCGGAGGTTCCGAAGGAAAAGCCCTTGGTTCCCTGAGCCTGTTCGTAGCTTATATCAAGTGCACCTGCATTGAGATTACGGAACTGATCAGCGACATCTGCTTTACCTCCGCGGCCGATTGCTATAACTATTACAATAGTAGCTGCTCCGACAACAACACCGATAGATGTGAGCAGCACTTTGAATTTGTTCTGTATAAGATTCAGCTTAACAAGATGAAGTATCTCTGAAAAGCGCATATCAACCCACCTTACCTTTTATAAGAAGAGTGTCGCCTTCGGAAACACCCTTGATCTCAGCGATATTTCCGTTTGAGAATCCTACTGAAACCTTAACTTTTTCTTCACTTCCGTCTTTGTTTTTTCTGAGAACATAACTTTCTGTTCCTTCAGTTGTTATTGCCTTGTTTGATATATAAAGGACATCCTGGACCTGCTTGGTTATGAATGTTACATTAGCAGTCATTCCGGTCAGGAGTGTTTCTGGAACACTTGTTATAACAACAGTTACAGGATAGCTGACAGTAGATGAATTTCCGCTTGTTGAAGAAGAACCAATTTTTGATACATATCCGCTGAATTCCTCATCAGGATATGAAAGGAAAGTTACCTCAACATTGTCTTCAAGATGAACTGCTGAAATATCATCTTCAGTAACATTAACTGTTACTGTAATACTCTCGGCGTCTGCGAAGCTTGCAATAGCTGTATCAGCTGAAAGTGTGTCACCAGCGGAGTATCCCACACCTGTAATGGTTCCGCTGTATTCAGCACAGATGTTGCAGTCTGTGATATATGCCTCAAATGCTTCAAGATCTGCCTTGGCTGTTTCTACAGCCTCTTTAGCTTCTTCTGTATCTGTTCCTACGCCGTTTACCGAAACATCATAAAGATCCTGAGCATTCTGATAATACATTACTGCCTCTTCATATGTCTGCTTCGCTGCAAGTTCATCAGCCGCACGTGAGTTCTCAGCTGAAGAGAGCTGGGTTTTCAGTGAACTGAGCTGTGTTTCAAGCTGGGAAAGCTGTTTGTCGTCACTGCATGAAGCAATCTGCGATTCTACATCGCTTATCTGATTGTAAAGGCTACTTATATTCTGTGCGATCTCATCAAGAGTAGAGCTGTATACAGCACTTGCGTTCCGGCCTTCCGCAACACGTGTGTCATATTCAAACTTTGCGGAAAGTCTGGTTTCGTTTTCTTCTATCTGAGCCTGTTTGAGAGCGAGTTCTGCGTCTTCAACTGCGTCATTGAGTTTTGTTCTTGCTTCATCTATGCTTTCCTGGGTAATGGTCATAAGAACATCTCCGACCTGAACAGACTGGCCTTCAGTTACAAGAACTTCATCAATGATAAGCTCAACAGATGATGATTCGGATTTTGTGGACACGCTTGTCGAGCCCATGCTGCCTCCGCCGCCCATGGAACCTATACCGCCTATACCGTCCAGGCCGCCCATTGAGCCCATGGAACCCATACTGCCCATACCACCTTTGCTTCCGCTCTGTGAGGAGCTGCTTTCAACTGATGCGGAAACATTTGTTGAGGAAAGGGTAAGGTCGTATGTCTGCTCAAGTGACTCAACCTGAACTGCAGCACTTTCAGTAACACCTGCGGTAACGTTGCCTCTTGCAACAGTTACCTCTTTTGCGAGTTCCGCTGCGTTTGTCTGTGTTGTCTTATGATATATACTATATCCGAATACGGCGCCGCCTACTACTGTTAAGGCGGTAACGCCAGCAATGATTTTCTTCATTTTCAATCATCCTTTCTTCTGTCGAAGCTTGGCATATTTGAAGGATCAAATCCTCCGGGGAAACCGTTGCTGAAATCAGGACGTCCGTCTTCCAATCCGGATTCCCTTGATTCAGATCCACCCTTGAAATCAGCGAAATCCCCTTTGCTCATGTTATCAGCGTTGAAGTAAACATTGACGGATTCGCCGCTGTATAGAGAGGAATTATCATCTGCTGATACTGTAACATTGAAACGGACATCAGCAAGGCTTGTAGCTTCACCTGCGGCTATAGCAGTGACCTTTCCGTTTGTTATTCCCGTTTCAGAGGAATATATCAGAACACTGTCTCCGATGCTGATATGTGTGACATCATTCTGATCAAGTTCAACAATAGTTTCGAAGCTGTTTTCATCAACATAATACGCAAACGGTGAGGAAACATCAACGCTTCTGCCAGCCTGTGAACTCAGAGAGTATATGGTTCCGTCCTGCTGGGCGCATATATATCCGTCTGACAGGCTTTCTTCAAAAATACGGAGATTTTCTTCAGCAGTATCATATGCGTTCTGTGCGGTTTCAAGTTCTTCATCGAGTGTTGAACATGTTATCTTGTAGTGATATTCCGCATTTTCACAAGCTGCTGTGTCTGTATCAAGGGTTTTCTTCAGCTTAAGCTGAGAAGTTGAATAAGATGAACTGAGTGAGTTGTATTCTGACTTCAGTTTGCTGAGATTGCTCTTAGCTTTTGAGAGAGAGGAATTTAGACTGCTGATTTCTTTTTCAAGTGATGAAACTTCATTCTGTGCTGTCTTTAATTCTGAAGTGATTTCGGAAAGTTCTCCAGACAGAGTTCGGTATTCTTCTTCTGCCGTGATGAATTCTCTTTGAGCTTTAAGAAGCTCATCTTTTTGTTCCTTGTATTCACCAAGTGCTGTTTGATATAGTTCTGTAATGTATGTAGATGCTGCGTCTGTTTCTTCATTTTCGGCAGATTCGTCTGAATTAATGCTTACTCTTCCTGAGAATGAAAGCCCCTGTGAGTAATCAAATGCTGGCATATCTCCATCGGTGCCTGCCATATCTTGCATTCCCATGTCTGATGAAGAACTGTTCTGTCCTTTCAGTTCTGATGAAACTGTCTGCTCAAGGACTATAAACGATGTGTCCTTTCCAAGAGTTTTTCCCAGATATCGAACTACTCCGGCAGAGGCATTGTATTCTGATACTATATTGTTATATCTGCCAACCGCGGCAGTGTATTCTTCTTGAGCTTCGTTTAGCGCCTTTTCTGTCTCGCTTTTCTTCTCCTGGATGCTGTCGGCCACGTACTGTTCAGAAGTCAGCCTTGCTTCTTTGGTAGCAATTTCTGATGGTGTATTATTAATAATATCAAGTGCTTCTTTGTATGATTCATTAGCTTCCTTAAGCTTTCTGTCGAGAGAATCTATACCGCTGTTGTATGTAATCTGTGCGGAATCTCCCAGAAGAAGTTCTGACTGATAAAGAATGTATGCTTTGCTCTTGTCCAACTGATAAGAGGCTTTTTCTTTCTTGAGTGCGTCTTCAGCTGAACTGAGTTCGTTTTTCAGCGTTTTTTCTGCTTTTTCAAGACTTTCTGTATTTATGAGATAAAGAGGCGTTCCTACTTCAACGATATCTCCGGCTTCGGCGAGTACTTCTTCAACAGTAAGCCGTATTGCTGTATCCTGCATTCCGAGTGAATCAGCAAGAGTTGATGAAGTAACTGTACCGCCTGCGCTTATGCTGCTGTCATCTTTTGCGGAGACAGTGCTAACTGCAGGTGATTCTTTCTCTTCATTCTGTGCGTGACTGTTTGAACGGAAAACAGATATTCCGGCTGTGCTTCCGGCTACAACGACTACAGCGCATACAGCAGCGATCAGCCGCATTCTGTTTGACTTTGTTTTTTCTGATTTCATATCTACCACTTCCTTCAGGTGCTTTAGGGGGATTCGCTTCTGATACATATGATATCATGCAACACTAAACGCAGGCTAAATTGACTGTGAGTTCTTTGTGAAAATACTCTGAATTAATTCGCACAATCATTTCACTGCATTCTCACAGTTAATTTAGGTTGACTTAAGTACCATATGATATTATAATAGCATGTATAGAAGACATTACCTGTGAAAGGAAAAATATACATGAAATTACTGGTTGCTGAAGATGACGCAAAATTACTTAAATCGCTCGTTCATATCCTTGAGTGCAATTTCTTTACAGCGGAAGGAGTAACAAACGGCACGGATGCGCTGGAATATGCCCAGACTAATCACTATGACGGAATTATACTTGATATTATGATGCCGGGACTCGACGGACTTGAGGTGCTGAGGCGCCTGAGGAGTTCAGGAGTGAGCACTCCGGCAATGTTTCTTACCGCAAGGACTGAGGTGTATCAGCGAGTGGAAGGACTGGACGCTGGAGCCGATGATTATCTTGCCAAGCCATTCGCCCCGGCGGAACTTATAGCGCGTGTCAGGGCTATGCTGAGGCGAAAGGACAATTTTGTGCCTGATCTTTTACAGTACGGTGATCTAACTCTGAACCGTTCGACCTACGAAATTTCATGTTCGGAGTCGGTCCAGACGCTCAGCGCCAAGGAGTTTCAGATCATTGAGATCCTTATGGAGCATCATGGTGCGATAATCACTACAGATCAGCTTATGTCCAAAGTCTGGGGATGGGATTCGGATGTTGATACAAGTGTTGTATGGGTGCACATATCAAATCTGAGAAAGAAAATAAACACTATCGGAGCATCATGTGAAATCAGGTTTGTACGCAATGCCGGTTATTTACTGGAGGGGCTGCAATGATCAAGAAACTTCGCAGACAGTTCATACTAGTCTGTACTCTTTCTTTCGCGGCAGTTTTTTTGATAATGATCGTCGCGATAAATGTTACGAACACTGTAAGACAGAACAAACACCTTGATATACTGGCGGATATAATATCTGAAAACGGCGGAAGCTTTCCAAGGATGATGACAAAAGGAAAAATGCAATTTCGTTTTGAATCCATGCCGAATTTTATAAACACAGAGACCCCGTTTACTACACGTTTCTATACAGTTGTGCTTGATGAAGACGGCAGCGTGAAAAGCAGTGACACATCTTTTATTTCAGATGTATCTGAAGGTGATACTGAGGAAAGTGCGGCAGCAGTTCTAAGAAAAGGCAAAGAGCGCGGCTGGTATGGAGACTTCCGGTATAAGCTTTATGAATCCGATGGAGTGCGCAAAATCATATTTATAAGTGCTAAGAACCATAAAGGAACAGTTAGGGATTTCATGAATTCAACCGTAATTGTATTCGGTTTAGGAAGCCTTGCAGTCCTCGGCCTTATAATCCTTCTTTCACATTTTGCCATGCGCCCTGCTGCTGAAAGCTACCAGAAACAGAAGCAGTTTATTACTGACGCAAATCATGAACTGAAAACGCCGCTAACTCTTATCCTTACAAATATTGATATTGCTGAATCTGAACTCGGCCAGAACGATTGGCTTGATGATATACGTAGTGAAGGACAGCGTATGAGCAAACTAGTGAACCGCCTTGTTACACTTTCACGAATGGATGAGGAAAAGAAGATAGGTGATTTTTCAGAATTTGACCTGTCTGAAACAATAAGTGATACCGTGTCAGAGTTTTCAGATCTCGCATCTATGTGTGGAAAAACACTTGAATCTGATATTCCGCCAAATGTTAAATACTGCGGTGATGTATCAGAGATTCGCCAGCTGACTGCGATACTTCTTGATAATGCTGTAAAATACTGTGATGAAGGCGGAATTATCCGGGCGGAGCTTTCCCAGAAAAAGCATCTGACATTAACTGTAAAAAATTCTTGCAGTAATGTTGACAGCATACAGCTTGACCGTTTGTTTGACCGTTTCTATCGGGAGGATACGGCAAGAACAGCAGGTTCAGGATTTGGTATTGGTCTATCAATAGCAAGGTCTATAACTGAACATCATAAGGGAAGCATTAAAGCGGTTAAAGCAGATGATGGGATCATCGGTTTTACGGTAAAGCTTTGAACAAAAGGCAGAAATGCGGAATCTTTAAATAGCTTTCTTATGATTGCATATAATTAGAAATCCAGATATCCAGAAATCCCAAAAATACAGAAATCAGGCTTGAGGCACTCACTGCTGTGTGATTGTCTTGAGCCTGATTTTTGTTATGGTAAAAGAAAACAGGCTGTCATTTTTCATACAGCCTGTTTTCCTCATAAGGAGGTGGAGTTTTATGAAATTGTGGTTGTCTTTATTTAGGACTGTTCGCTTATCATAATAGATACGCGGTTCTGAATGATCTCAGCAGTCTGTTTAGCGGTCTTTTCACCAGCGAAATATGCCTTGATTTCTTCAGATACTATTTCTGAAACATCAGAATCCCATATTTCCATGCTGGAAACGTTAGCATTGTATACGAAGTCTCTGATGTATTTTACATCCTCATCGGAGAGGTTAGGAATCTTTATAGTCTGATCACCTATGGTTGTCTCACTTGGATAGGAAGTCTTCTTTCCGCTTTGATCAAGATAGTAAGGATCTTCTTTAGCCTCTTCAAGTTTTGTTTCGAATACAGACTTGAGAGCAGGAATGCTCCATGAGTTGTTTTTCTGATAATCTTCTGTGAAGAACTTTGTCATGAAGCTCCAGCATTCATCCTTATTTGGAGAATCACTAAGAATAGCGAAGAATGAGTTAGGTGAAATCATAACGCCGTTACCATTAGTTGAAGGATAGCCAACGAGTGTGATGTCATCACCGAATGTTACTGCCTTTGCTTCATTAATGGCTCTGAGGTTGTAGAAGTCAATAGTGGATATGAGAGCTTTATCTTTTCTGAGTGCTGTTTCGTTCTCTTCATAGTATTTCTGATAGTCTTCCTCTGTCATATGCTCCCAGTCAGGCTCTTCCTCTTCCTCAGGGAACTGGTTAGCAAATTCAAGAAGCTTAACAAATTCGTCTGAGTCATAGCTGCACTTGCCGGTCTTGTAGTCAACGAAGTTCATATTTCTGGAAATGAAATCGAAAACGTTCAGTTTAGTGCTTTCCCATTGTGTAAGCTTAGCACCTGCGGGAAGCTTTTTGTATGTTTCAATAAGATCGTCGATAGTCCAGTTTTCTTTATCACAAAGCTTGGTTTTTACAGCTGCAGTTGACATGTTGAATGATGGAGTGAGTGTATAGAGTTTGCCATCTTCTTCACATGCCTTGAGTAAAGAAGGAATGATATCTTCCTTGGATATTGAACTATCCTTCTCCATAAAGCTGTAGAGATCAACGAATGTACCCTTGTTTGTGAGACCCTTAATAGCTGAGAGATCACTGAAGAATACCATGTCAGGTGAGTTTCCTGCAACGAGATCGAGTTTGAACTGCTTTGCAGGAGTGTTGAGGTACTTCTCATTTTCCTCATCCCAGTCGTAGTACTTGCTGTAATCGTTCACCTTTATACGGTACTTGTCGCTTGTTCTGTTGAAGTTATTAACTTCGTTCTGGAAGTTTGAATCACTGTATACAACAGCGATAGTGATGAGAGTCTTGTCTGAAAGCTCAGAAGCATCACGCTCGGTTATACGATAGAAACCGTTGGCTCCATTATTTGAGTAATCATAGACATAAATAACAAACTCATTATTGCCAAGATTCATCATACCACGGACTGAATCGCCGGAAAGGTCGGAATCAAGCCATGTTGTAAGCTCTTCAGCAGTTCCGTCAGATTTTATACCATAGAGTGTGCTGTATGTACATGCGTAGTATTCATAATTTTCATCACCCGTTACCAGAGTGTTGATACTTTCGTTGTCAAGGCCGTCAATAATGATTGATTCTTTATTTACTTTTAAATCTGCGGTGTTAATAGTGCCTATGCACTCGTGATCGTTGGAATAAGAAGAAAATGCGATATTACCGTCTGGAGTTGAGCAGAATGCACCAAGCCACAGGTCTTCAGGCATATTGATCTGATTGCCGAATGTACCGTCTGAATTTATAATGTGATAGGTTTCTTTCTCTCCTCCTACGTATGCAAGCGCGTGATCACTGTCGATAGGAGTGATATTTCCGAGATATGGTGTTACCATTTCATCCTCAGCACCGTCCATGAATTTGTCCATGTTCACCTCAGCGTGCTTGAGTTCTTTACCGGTGCTGTCAAAAGTATAGATATATGTGGTTTGTTCACCGGCTTCCTGATATGCATCCCAGTCAAATGAATCATAATCGAAGTCAGGATCGTTCCAGTCCGGAACCTTGAAATCACCATAATCTGTGACTGTAAATACATCAAAGATCGTACCGTCAAGAGCGGCAGAAATGTAGCTGTAGAGTTCTGAGTTCTCAGGTCTGTTGAAATCCGGAGTAATCTCCTTGAAGTTCTCGAAATTAGTATCAGTGAGGAACATTGTCGTTTCACCCTGATCGCCGCTTCCGACAACAAGAATGTTATCAGTCTGACCAAGTCGAGTCATGTTGCTGACATATTGAATAGGCGGCATACTGCCGAACTGTTCTGCGCGATAAGAATGCTTGATTACTTCCGCAGCGGTTTTCTTTGGCTTTTCGCCCTTGCTTCCATCACTGCCGTTCTGACCAGGCATCGAGCATGATGCAGCAGAGATCAGACATACAGCTGCGAGTGAAGCAGCCATTGTTCTAAGAACGTTGTTTCTTTTCATTTCTTTCTTTCCTTTCAAAAATAAGTCATTCATTGTATATTAGCTTTCTTTTGTTTTCGGTCATATGCTGTCTTTTTATATTTTTCTATCAGAGCGGATACGCCTGAGAGCCCTTTCTTCTTTACGAAGCGGAAGGCCAGACATATCAGCCATATAGCTGTTATCAGCGGCAGAACAAAGCATGCCGTTCGCCAGAAATATATCGGCGAGAGTTTGAACTCAGCGATTCGTGACGCGTTTTCCCAGTAGGGGAACACCACTGTGTCCTTCCTGATCGCGAGATCAGAACGGTTCTTGTAAGCTTTTGCCATTGTCCATGGTGAGAAGCGTTCGGTGTTATTAACGATATTGATGTTGCTGAAATTCAGATCCTTGAAATACTTGGTTATGGTGCTGTATGCGAAGTTTTCTACAGGATCATACACGATGCATTCGTAACAAGTTACTTTGGAGAGTTTTGTCTGTGACGACATTCCGTAGTCACCGTACATATTTCCCGAGTACTGAACCTGAGGGAGACTTTCTGCACCCTTATATGATACATACACGCGGGGTGTTTCATCCGCTGTGCGCTTTTCATATTTATCAGTCGGATCGTCGATGACGCCAGAGATATAGAACTGAACACCGTCAATATATATGAGTTGTCCGGCGATATTTGATGATCCGTAGAGTGACCACGCAAGTGAGCGCTCAATTACCGCACCGTCCTGCATGATGTCATCATCAGAGAAGTATGCTCCACTGAGCAGCTTGAAATCACGGAACAGGAAGAATTCTCCTCCGACAGCCGTAATATCTGCGTCGCCTTTTCCAAGGGAATCACATGTTACATAGGCTGAGCCTATCGGTGTACTGTAGGCGTCAGGGACTTCCGGGACATTGCCGTGATTGTCTGACGCTATGGCAGTAAGTTCGTTCCGGATCTTGACTCGCAGAGCGTTCATGTTGTCTGTGGTGAAGCTTGAGTCGTCCGGAAAGAAGCAGCTGACCTGAGTACTCTCACCGTCATGATCCCATTTCTGTGCTGTGCGGTTATATCCCTGCGAGTTTGCCAGATGGCTTCCTGCAAGTGTCAGAGCCAGCGCAGTGACAAGTGAGAGCGCGTTCGCCCCCGCTATGACGGCACAGAGCAGTGGTTTCTTTAATTTCATTGCCGCACCGCCTTATTTATCCTTCATTCTTACCTGGTCTTTAGGTTCAACAGGTTTGCTTGCGGCTGTGATTATGTAGTCGCCGTAACCGAGATTACCGGATACAGCACTTGATGTTTCATCTGAAGCGAGTACCTCAACAGCAACACGTTCAGCATAATAGCGGTTGCCGAGCGGAGAGTTCTTGGATACTACTACGAGGACGAAGTCTCCGTCCTTGTCGTGACCTACAGCGTTCTTCGGAACTATGCAATCATAGTTGCCGCCGCCGCATGGGATCGAAAGTTCAAGATATGAGCCTGAATCAACATCTCCGGTTACGGAGAATACGAGGATCTTGTTCTTTGAGCCCTGGACAGTGTCATTCTTTATATCGGTGAGAACTGCGTCTATACCGCCGAACCAGTTGTTTACTACCTCAGCGGAAGTGCCTTTCTTAACCTTCTTTGCCTTATCTCCTTCGACATTGATTTCAACTGTGTATCCTTCGTCTGCAAGATCTATTGTCATTATCGGAGAATCAGGGAGTGTTGTATCGCCGGGCTTGACAGAGATGTTTGAAACAACTCCGCTGTACTTAGAAACGATGTCGACAGTACCTGTTTCGGCCTTGAGTTTATTAACCTTCTCGCGAGCCTTATCGATCTCTTTCTTCTTTGCGCTAAGGTCAAGGTCACTCATTTTCTTGGTGTTCTCATCTGATTTCTGTGTTTTGCTGAGAGCGTTTATGAGATCCTCGAGAGTACGCTGCTTTGAAGTAACATCAGCATTCAGCTCGTCAACGCTCAGGGAAGAGCCGTTGTTTTCTGATTCATACGCAGTAACACGAGCCTGATAGAGTTCAGCTTCAGTCTCAGCTTCAGCGAGCTTTCCTGAAATGCTGGAACGAAGTTCAAACTTCTTGGTGTCATAGTTTTCGCGTGCTGTGTTGCGTGCAGTTTCCTTAGCTTCCATATCCTCTCTTGCTGCGGATATCTCAGCTTCGGAAGCGGTCGATCCCTCAGCTGCGAGGGCTGTGTATATTGTGCATGAAGCACTGTAATCGGCTTCTGCGGTATCAAATGCTTTCTTAAGCACGATGATATCATTTGTGTATTCAGCCGGAGCTGCGCTGTATTCATCAGAATCAATAGCGGAAATTACCGACTGGAGCTTAGGCTGGAGCTTGGTGTAGTACGCAAGTTCTGACTTATCGCTCTCGTATTTTTCTTTCGCCGCTTTGGCACCGCTCTGTCCGTTGACTGCGGCATCACGTCTGGCGATCGCGGCTGTGAGATCCTCACGAGCGTTCTTGATGGCCTGATTCTCGCTGGAGTAATCAGCTGCTGGCGTGAGTATAGCCTTCTGGTATTCAAGCTCTAGAGCAGCCAGTGCCTCTTCAGCTGTTGTAAGTGCTTCGTTGTCTCCAGCTGATACGGTGAGGAGAACATCGCCCTTCTTAACTTCTGAGCCGTTCTTGCAGTTGAGAGTGTCAACAGTCTTGTTTCCGTCTACTGTTACATCCCATGACTGATTCGACATTACTATTCCGCTTCCGCGTATGCGCTCAGTGAGTTTTCCTGAAGAAGTTCTCTCGGAAGTTATCTCAGCGAGTGATTTGTTCATGATAGTATTTGAGCAGAAAGTAAGTACCAGAAGAACTATGAGAAAGATGATTATGATCGTCTTGATTATTTCTCTCTTTTTTCTCGGGTCCTTTATTTCTTCGTCGCCCTTTATATCCTTGGCGGCTTTTATCATTTCTGTATTATCAGCCATTTTGTTGTTCTCCTTATTAATAATAGCGGATTTAACCCTTGATACCGCCTGAGTATGTTATTCCTTCTACGAGGTAATCTTCACCATAGAGGAACATCAGTATTGTCGGTACCATGTATACGGTTCCGACCGCGAATGCCAGTCCGATATCTCCCGTGTTTATCTGTGAGAGGAATACTGAAAGCGGGTGAAGATCCGTATCCTTCATTAGGACAAGCGGCTGCTCTACCATGTTCCAGTAATCAATGAATACCAGCATCGCTATGGAAACTATTGCTCCCTTGCACAGCGGCATATGTATCTTGGTAAGGATCTGAAGCTCATTAGCTCCGTCGAGCTTTGCAGCCTCCACATATGAGATCGGTATGCGCTTCATAACCTTTGTCAGAAGGAAGATACTGAACGGAGAGAATATACCCGGGAGTATTACTGCCCAGCGCATATTTGAAATGAATTTCGGCATCTTCTCCGGCTCTGAGGCGAACATCGCTCCTACGTTATCCTTGATGAAGTCAGCTACAAGGAAGTTAGGTACAAGTGTTACCTGATATGGCATTATCATAAGTATGAGATATGCAAAGAAGATAATGCTCTTGAACTTGTTGGGGTAGCGTGAGAATCCGTATGCTGTAAGTATAGCAAGGAGTATCTGGAATACTGTTATCGGAACTGTAAGTATTACTGAGTTCCAGAATTTGATAAGATAATCCGGGCTTTTCAGCAGAACGCTTGAATACTGGTCTAGTGTGACTTTGTCCGGAATAAACTTGAGGTTAACATTTTCTGATATAAAAACCTTTTTGCTGTCTGTCATGTTTCCAATCATCGCACCGTAGTTTGCGGTTATTTCGTTCGATGTCATGAACGAGTTTGCGATGGTCAGCACTGTAGGCATCAGGAAGAGTATCGCGCATATGCCAGTGAACAGCATTATTATAATATTGAAGATGCGCTTTTTTGTATGTCTGCTCATCAGCTCTCCACGTCCTTTCCGAATATTTCCTCGGCTATAAGGAGTGCAGCGATGATAACTATCATTACCAGGGAGAAGAGCACTGCCGCGGCTGACAGCTTCTGATAATCGAGGCTGTTGAACGTGTTGTTCATGAAGTGCTGCAGCATATACATCTTATCATAAGGATGGTCGCCTGTGAGAAGGTAGACCTCGCGGAATATCTTGAATGAGTTAATAAGCGAAAGAATAAGTACAAAGAGTATGGTAGGGGAGAGATATCTGAGCTTTATGTGGAAGAACTGATATATCCTTCCGGCTCCTTCCAGCTCTGCAACCTCGAGTATGTCTCTTGGTACTGCGGCGAGTGCCGCCATGAACAGGATCATGTTATATCCGATGTTTTTCCAGAGGAACATCGCGATGATGATAAGCTGTCCGTGACTTGACTTCATCCAGTCTATACTCTGTACCCCGAACATTTCGAGGATCTGGTTTATAGTGCCGTGATTGTGGAAGAGTACCTGCCATACCAGAACTACTGATGCAGTCGGCACCATTATAGGGCTAAGGAAGAAAGTTCTTATCACACTCTTATATGGTATATTTCTTTCCAGCAGAGTTGCAAGCCAGAGAGAGATCACCAGCACGAGCGGAACAGAAATGAGCGAGAATGTCGAGGTGTTGATCGATGCGCTCTTGAACGCTGTTGACTGGAATAGCCGCTTGAAATTTTCAAGGCCGACAAACTGTGCGGAAATCGGATTGTTTATCAGAGAATAGTAGATAACAATGCAGAACGGTATCAGGAAGAATATGAGCACGCCTAGAAGGCTTGGCAGCACACAAAGGTTGCTGAAGATGCGCTCTCCTCTTCTGCCGCACTGGCTATTTGTTTTTTTCATGTTATCACTGTCCTTCTGTTATATGATTTCTTTTGTTCTTCTATATTGTAAAAGACTTCTATATATTAGTGTCGTTCAGCGTCGAAAAAGTTGCAGCGTTAAGAAAAGTTTTCATTTTAACTTTTGCGAACATATTCTTTACAAATACTATGATACAACGTTAACAATAGAGTGTCAATGCTTTTTGCAAATATTTTGCATTTCTTTTCCCGAAAATTCGCAATATTTATGCGTGAGTTACACAGCACTGCAAAGACTGTCCTGCACTTCCGTCACAAGGATGAATTAGAAAAAAGGAAGCGCAACTGATATGATTGTACTAATAATGATAATACGGTTCCTACAGGTATTATGATATCACTTTGACATGCTTTTGTCAATAGCTTTTGCAAATATTTTGCATAACGTTGTAAACTGCGCAAAATATGGAAAAACCGCATCTTTTGGTCACCCATTTTGAGACGGTAAAATTAGTCTGAGGACACGTTGATTATAGTCAGCCAAAAAGGAAGTAGGCGAATGAGAGAACTGTACTAATGACTAATACGGTTGTTCTATCGTTCAAAAGCAGCCGCAGGGGCATGTGTTTTTTGTGCACATTGACTTTTTTTGATGTACTCTATTGACTTATATTTTTCACTGTGGTATAATATTACCTGTTGAAACTCAATATGCGGGTGTAGTTCAATGGTAGAATGTCAGCCTTCCAAGCTGAACACGTGGGTTCGATTCCCATCACCCGCTCCAATTAATGCAGCATCTATGCTGCATAACTTTTCAATGCGCCTTTAACTCAGCTGGATAGAGTAACTGCCTTCTAAGCAGTAAGCCGCTGGTTCGAATCCAGCAAGGCGCGCCATATATGGTGGGTGTAGCTTAGCTGGTTAAAGCGTCGGATTGTGGTCCCGAAGATCGTGGGTTCGAATCCCATCTCCCACCCCATAAGAATAGGCACTTTCGAGAGATCGAAGGTGCCTTTTTCGTTAGTTTTCTAAGATTTTTTCTAATACAGTCATCTCGATTGATTATACACAGCTATTCAGCTAAAAAAACAGAGAAATATTGATTGTTTGCTCGATATAGACTATAATTATATTAAGTTTAGTACAGAAGCGATATACGAATATGACGAAAATCTTAGAACATCTCATCTTTCGATCTTTTTGACAAAACGAAAAGAATAACATGATTATACATTTGAATGGAGATGATACAACTTGTCAAAACTTATGAAATTCCTGTTGTTCACTTTCATCATTGTGTGGGTATTTGAAGGGATTGCAACTTACAACGGTAGCCTCGGAGGCA
>JAGCYM010000109.1 GCA_017960805.1 Ruminococcus sp. | reverse complement strand
TGTTGTGGACTTATCAGTCCTATACAGTAGTGGCGAAGTGGACACGCCTGTAAGAATAAGGGTTGCCTGATTTTCAGGTGGAAACTTAAATACCAACCTTCTTACGAAGCCCCCACCTCTTTAAGGTGGGGGAGAGTTCACATGGACTTGATTTAAGAACACTGTAAAACACCAATCATATCCTATCAGCTAAATATCCATTGATAACAGGAATCGCTGACTCCATTCTTACAGGAAGACCATGACCTGGTGATATCCATTCTGGTGACAGTTTCAGTATTGTTTCAAGAGAGCGCTTCATCAGTTTGATTGAAGTCGCATGCGGTGTGATTTCAGGCTTGCCCCAAAAAGCGGTAAAGGCATCGCCACAGTACAATACACCACAAGAAATGATCCCTGTTGATCCTAGTGTATGTCCGGGAAGGAATACAACATCCGCGTCATACCCCAGCTCATGAAGCAAGTTCCGGTTTTCACTGGTCAGAAGTATATCCGGAGTATATGGATTAGTTCTGAACAAAGGTCCGCATACATTCTGCTGAATATTCCTGAAGAAGTACTTACTTTTTGTCGCTTTTACCGGCTGTCTTGAATAATGCCTTATCAAAGAAAGATCTCTCTGGTTTAGTATTATGTCTGCCCCCAGTTCTTTCTTCAGCCTCGCAGCATTAAGGTCATGATCAACATGAGCGTGAGTAAGAAAAATATGCTTGATATCATAATGCTTCAGCCATTTCATCAGCTCATCATAAGTAAAGCAAAAGCCAGTATCAATAAGCATGTCGCCATTTTTCCCACGGATGACATAACAAGTCACAGGCTGATTTCCTACATACATGCATGTATATCTTATAGCTTCTATAGGGCGGAGCTCAGAATTAATCACTTTCATAGCAATCTCCATTTTCATAGGTCATTAGCAGTCTCTATTAGTTATTATATATTGTTCCGCTTAATCAGTCAATATATCAGAAAATCAGCTGAACAACTACGAATCTCTTTCATACCAAGCATCATCTCATTGTCATTCCTTGCATTTGTAACCTGAATGGTATATAATATTAAGTAGATATTAACAGGAAGGGGTGGCAGCGTGAAAAAAAGCAATGAATACGAATTACTACTTGAAAAGCTTGAATCTGCAGGCTTTGAAGCATATATTGTAGGCGGATGCGTAAGAGACAAGCTTCTCGGAAATGAAATAAACGACTTTGACATAACAACTAATGCGCTCCCCGAAGAAACAATGGCTGTTTTCTCAGATCTGAAGGTCGTCCCGACAGGTCTTAAACACGGAACGGTAACCGTCATATATAATGGCACTCATTTCGAAATCACAACTTTCCGCGTTGATGGAAGCTACACCGACTCACGCCGTCCTGATTCTGTAAGGTTCACAAAATCACTTGAAGAAGACCTGGCAAGGCGTGACTTTACTATTAACGCCATTGCAATGGATCTGAGAGGAACGCTCCACGATCCTTTCGGAGGCCGTGATGATATTGATAAACACATAATCCGCTGTGTAGGAGATCCGGATAAGCGTTTCACTGAAGACGCGCTGCGTATCATGAGAGCTGTACGCTTCTCTTCAACTCTAGGATTTGAAATTGAAGAAAATACATCCTCATCAGCTCTGAAGCTCCGTTCACTTTTAGACAATATTTCCCGTGAAAGATGCAGGGATGAACTGTCAAAAATGATTATGGGAATTAATTTTACGGATACTGCTCTGAGATACAGGGACATAATTGCACAGATAATACCTGAATTCAGAGCATGTTTCGACTTTGACCAGCATTCAAAATACCATAAATATACGGTTTATGAACATATCATTCGAACTGTCGCCGCAGCACCTGATGATCCGATATTAAAAACTGCTATGCTATTTCATGACATATCAAAACCTTCGATGTTCAGACTTGATGAAAACGGAGCAGGTCATTTTAAAGGTCATGCACATGCAAGCGCGGAATCAGCAAATGAAATAATGCGGCGCCTCCACTTTGAAAACGACGAAATTGCAGATGCCTGTGCTATCATTGACCATCACAGTGACAAGATAGTATCAGAGCAGCAGATAAAAAGGCTCATTCCCCAGCTCGGAGAAGAAAACTTCTTCAGGCTCATGGATGCAAAAAAGGCAGATAACTACGCAAAACATGAGTTTGTTCTTGTTGAGAACGAATGGTTTGACAAATGCGCTGATACCGCACGACGTTTCATACAGGACGGAACATGCATAAGTCTGAGCCAGCTTGCTGTTGACGGGAATGATATCATCGATCTTGGCGGTGAAGGGAAACAGATAGGATACTGTCTCAATACACTGCTGGATCTTGTTATTGACGATAAGATACCCAATGAGCGCGACGCGCTTCTATTTCACGCAAAGGAGCTGTTAATATGACGGGACGTATTCATTCAACAGACAGTTTCGGAACCGTAGACGGCCCCGGCATCAGATTCGTTGTATTCTTCCAGGGATGTCCTCTTAGATGCAGATACTGCCACAACCCGGATACATGGGACTTCAGCGGAGGCAGGGAAATGACCGCAGAAGAACTGATGAGTGAATATGATTCATACAAGGAATTCCTGAAATCAGGAGGAATAACCGCCACAGGCGGAGAACCGCTTGCGCAGCCGGAATTTCTTGCTGAGCTCTTCAGCCTCGCGAAATCAAAAGGCGTTCATACGTGCCTTGACACATCCGCAGGTGTATGGTCACCTGAAAACAGTGAAAAAATAGACAACGCGCTCAGATACACAGACCTTGTCATGCTTGATATAAAGCACATCGACAATGAACATCACAAAGAGCTTACGGGTATAGGCAACACGAATATACTTCGTTTTGCCGAACACCTTCGCGATCTTGAAATACCGGTATGGATCCGTCACGTCGTGGTGCCCGGGATAACCGACAGCCATGATGAGCTGTTCCGTCTCGGAGAGTACCTTTCAACACTCAGGAATCTGAAAGCGCTTGATGTCCTGCCGTATCATGACATGGCCAAGCCTAAATATGAAAAACTTGGTATCCCCTATCCTCTTCCGGATACGCCGCCTCTGTCCAAGGAAGGTGCTGTTACCGCGAGAGAAATAATCATATCCGGTATAAAGTCCGGGCTCAGGAAGAGAAAATAAGATACGCAATATCGGCTAAGCAATCAGCAACAATTAACTTGACACGAGCACTAAAATAGTATAAAATTAAACTAATATGTCGAAAAGGAGCTAGATCATGAATCAAGACAGAAGAAAAGTCGTCCTCATTGGTACCGGTATGGTAGGTATGAGCTTTGCCTACGCGCTTGTAAATCAGGGAGGCATATGCAATGAGCTTGTACTGGTAGACGTCAACAAAGACAAGGCTATGGGTGAAGCCATGGACCTTAACCACGGTCTGGCATTTGCTAAATCCAACATGAAGATCTACGCCGGTGATTATCATGACTGCAAGGACGCGGACATTATTGTTATCGCCGCAGGTGTAGCACAGAAAGAGGGCGAAACCCGCCTTGATCTGCTTCAGCGCAACACTGAGGTATTCCGCTCCATCATCACTCCGGTAGTAAAGTCAGGCTTTGACGGAATATTCCTTGTAGCAACAAATCCCGTAGATATAATGACAAGAGTAACATATGAGCTTTCACGCTTCGGAGCTTCACGTGTAATCGGAACAGGAACTTCTCTCGATACAGCCAGACTCCGTTATCTTCTCGGTGATTACTTCACTGTTGACCCGAAGAATATACACGCTTATGTCATTGGCGAACACGGCGACAGTGAGTTTGTTCCGCTTTCTCAGGTAATGCTTGCTACAAAACAGGTTTCGGAGATACTTGCGGATAACAGGAACTCATATAATATGGAAGACATGGATAAGATAGAGGAACAGGTCCGCACAGCCGCATATAAGATCATTGAGGCCAAACGCGCGACATACTATGGTATAGGAATGGCTATCACCAGAATAGTCAAAGCTATACTCGGAGATGAAAACAGTGTTCTCACAGTCTCCGCAAAACTCTGCGGAGAGTATGACAGCCGCGGAGTATTCATTGGTGTTCCATGTATCATTGGACGAAACGGAGTCAAGGAAGTCCTTGAGCTGTCGCTAACTGAGAAAGAAAAGGAAAAGTTCCGCGCTTCAGCAGCGATACTCGATGAAAGTTTCGAAGGGCTGAAAATGTAAAGCTAAAAAAGCATAAAGGATAAATACAGGAGAAAAAACACAATGAAAAAAAGCAGAATCATCGCAGCAGTATCGGCCACACTCATCTTGCTCACAGGTTGTTCCTCACCGAACAGAGAGCATATCAAGGAGCCTGTTGAGCCGGTCGTAAACGAAGTACCAAACGATCTTACAATAACAGGTGCTGAAATGGCCTCAAATGAATGGTATCAGGAGATGTGTGACGAGATCCTTCAGTTCAAATCGACCTGTGTGGTTCATACACGTATCACCAACCAGGACGTAAAAAAAGCTCTTGCTCACCTGCCAAGCGACCATCCAGAGATATTCTGGCTAGGAAAGAGATACTCAGCCTCTACAGTTACCGACGGTTCAAAAGTTAAACTTGGACTTCTAGACGGGCTCGAAGAGGATGATATTCCGGGCATGGCAGCAAAGCTTGATGAAAAGGTCAATGATATAGTATCAAAAGCACCTTCAGGAAGCACATATGACAAGATACTCTATGTACATGATTACATAGCTGATAACACCAAATATGACTATGCAGGCGCAAAAAGCGATGATCCGGGCCTGTATCACACATCATACGGCTGTCTGGTTGACGGAAGCGCTGTATGTGAGGGATATGCTGAGGCATTCACCCTCATCATGAACAAGCTCGGTATTGAAAGCGGTATATGCACCGGTTCAAACCACGCATGGAACTACGTCAAGGTTGACGGCAAATATTACTGGCTGGATGTTACATGGGATGATCTTGACAGCCACGCAACAGGGTATCAGGCTGAACATACATATTTCCTTGTAAACAGTGACATGCTTCTGCGCTCAAGAAACATTGACTGGACACAGGGATATTTCCCGGAGTGCAATTCAATAGACGAAAACTACTATGTCAAGAACGGAGCATATTTCAAGACATACGACAGAGATGAGGTCATCTCATACATAGAGAGCTGTGCAGATAAGAAACACTGCGAGTTCATGTTCGCGGACTATGAAACATACAAGACCGCTCTCTATGATCTGTTTGATGACAACAAGGTTTACAAGGCTTCAAATGTTAATCCTGATTCCATGAAATATTTACGTGAAGACAACATGTTCGCGATAAACATCAATTTCTGATATGCCAAATTCAAGCTTTAAAACACGTTTATGCATCCTCACTGTAATCGGCGTAGTACTTGGCGTTGTTCTTTCAGGATGCCTGACAGAAAGATTATCTTCTGATCCTAACAATGGCAAGACACAAAACACGAAAAACTCATATACCTCAGACGAGATCTTTGAGGAAATAACCTCCGCTCTTTCAGAATACAACAACCGTACGGAATACGACGCGTATCTGGAACAGAGTACAATAGACGCGGTTATACGCAGGATCCAGCACTTCTATCCGGATTATTTCTGGCTGAACGGATATACTACAACCACTTCACAGAACTCAACGATACTAGAATTCATGGCACTCAACGATTACACATCAGATGAACTCCGTTCAATGCATGAAGAGCTTATGAGCGCTGTGGATACAGTAGTATCACAGATACCTCCGGGATTCAATGATTATGACAAGGCACTCTATGTTCACGACTATATCGTGAAGAACACACGATATGCAACTGAAAAAAGAGGCCTTACATATAATGGTCTGTGGGGAAATGCATATGGGTGCCTTGTTGACGGAAGCGCCGTATGTCAGGGATATGCAGAGGCATTCAGCCTGATAATGCAGAAACTTGGAATTGAATGCGGAGTATGCACCGGTAACAGTGACCGTGGCAGTCATGCCTGGAATTATGTAAAGATAGACGGGAACTATTACTGGGTTGATGTTACATGGGACGATCCCGAAGCAGAAGGAGACGATCCGGGCGAAAAGCTGCGTCACAATTACTTCATGATAAATGATGAGCTGCTTCTCCGCACAAGAACACTGAATGAGATCCAGTATTTTGTACCGAGCTGCAGCTCAATGGAACGAAACTATTTTGTTATTAACAACGCCTACCTGCAGATCTACAATCCTGAAGAAATAGGAAGGATTCTCGAAAGCAACGCCGAAACAGGTATAGCAGAGATGATGTTCGCAAACGAAACAGAATTCAGGAACGCGATCGACAGACTGTTTGAAGGTCAGGAGATCTGGGACCTGTCTGGGTATGCAGAACTTGGATATACCCTCAACTACTCATATGACGATAAGATGTATGTACTGAAGATCAATTACTGATTTTCATCGCCATAGAGTTCCTTAATAAGAGACGCGTACTGTGCATCTTCTGCGCTGATACGCCTTATAGCTCCGAGCCGCAGATCAGAAAGTCTGCTGTAAAGCTCGGGGCTTTCTTTTTTTAGTGATTCCCTGAAATGAATATCATGCTCCTTCAGACGCTCCAGAGCCGCATGATCCCTTTCGGCAACGCGCTTTGCGATACGAAGTCTGCGCGTCTCTATTGCTTCAGCGATCTTATCTTCAGGAATTCCGATCTTTTCAGAAAGCTCTCCGATATGGAGCTGCAGGTGCGCAAGAAGTTCTTCACTGTCAAGCTCGCTTACCCCCTTCCAGGCTCCTTTCGGTTTAATCATATTCATCAGCTGCTGCTCAGGAGGTTCGGCATCATTTCCTATGCTTCCGAGCAGTTTTTCAGTATACTTTTCCATTTCAGCCTCTGCTTCATCACCAAACGCCCACTCAAATTCAAGTCTCTCAGCGTTACCATAAGGCAGTGTCTTTTCTTCTGATGCATCATCAGTTTCCAGGATATACGGAGCTTTGAAACCAGCGGCTGAAAGCGCTGAAGCGATAGTCCTTCTGCACTGACCTTCCTCGACCATCGAAGCAAGTCCGAGATCACGCATGCGATCGTTGAGATGTCCGATATGTGAAGCAAAATATAAGCTTACTCCCCTGTCAGAAAGATTTTTTGCGAGTGACGCGATGCGGTCTGCAGCTGTAATATCTATATTGCATACAGCACCTGAATCAACAATAACACATTTTGTGTCATCCCTTAAAGCACCTTCGATATCTGAAATGAATATCCTTATATTCGCGAAATACAGATTTCCTGAGAATCTGTATATGACCACATTTTTCAGCGGAATAGAATATGTATTTCTCTCAAGGCTGTGGAATCCCTCATGTCCCGGAATAACGCCAAGAAAGGAACGTTTTGGATTCGCAGTATTGATTATCACAGAAACAAACGACAAGATGACACCGATGAGTACACCATACACCGTTCCGAAAAGCAGAACTCCCAGGAAAGCACCTAGAAAAATAAGCAGTTCACGCTTGTCCTGCCTGAATAGTCTGCCGGCTAGCTCAAACTCAACAGCTCCCAGCAATGCAGCTATTACTATCGATGTTAGCACTGGAACAGGAAGATACTGGATAAAACCGGTAAAAAACATCATAATGACTGCCATCGTAGCTGAAGCGGAGATTGACATCACCTGAGAAGCTCCGCCGTACTGCTCTCCCATCGAACTACGCGAAACAGAACCGTTTACCGGACAGCAGCCTGTCAGACATGCAGCAAAATTTCCAAGGCCATAAACCATAACTTCATTATTTTCATCCAGTCTGTATCCGTTCTTCTGAGCCAGATTGTTTGAAGCGAGAAGGGTTTCAGCCATGATAACCACCGCGACTGTCAGACTGGTAGGAATGACATCCATAATGAGGTCATAATCTATGTGGGGAAAATTCCAGGCGGGCAATCCAGACTTTATGGCAGAGAGTTTAGCTACTCCGTATGTATCCGCAAAACCGGAATAACCGAGTATAGCTCCTCCTATCATGACAAATACTGACATAGGAAGCTTAGGAACGATCTTCTTTGACAGAAGCAGCAGTGCCAGCGAAGAAACACCAAGTACCAGGGACATCAGATTGAAACTTTCGGAACAGGTCACAATTATGTGACCGATCAGTTCAGTTATTTCACCGCTTCCGCTCGTTCCTCCAAGCACTTTCGGGATCTGCATGAAAATGATGATCGTGGAAATACCACTGATGAACCCTCCCATAACCGGTGTGGATATATAGTTAACTAGTCTTCCGGCTTTCAGGACAAAGAAAATCATAAGCCACGCAGCTACAAGAAGAGTTATCATAGGCACCAGACGGACTGCTTCATCAGAACCTGACGCTATCCCCTTTGAGGCAAGAAAAGCACCTACAAGAGCTGCAGGTGCAGCATCTACGCCGAATATGAACTGATTTGACGTCGAAAAGATTCCGAATAATAATATCGGGAAAATCGAACCATATAAACCATATATAGGTGGAAGGCCCGCAACCTGTGCATATCCCATGGATATAGGAATTGATACGAGCGCAATTATTATTCCTGTAAATATATCTCTAGGAAGTGCTTTAAGAGAAAATCCAGCAATTCTCATTATAAACCTCCAGAACAATTTTTTTCATTATATCATTTTTGCAATCATTGTGTCAATCAGAGTCAATGTATCATCTAAAAATACTCGGCAGAATATCTTCATATTTGCATTGAAGAAAAGAAATGCCCGCTCCGTAAAGCGGGACATTTATTATTGCTGTTCATATTCTTCTCTGAAAAGGCCAAAAATAATTAGCACTAATCCGCTCTCGATCGGGCTTTTTTCAGCAAAAATAGCACTTGCAAATTCTATTTGAATGTGGTATAATTATAAGGATTGTTTAAACATCGACTGAAAGGAGCGTCGGTTTTCACCGGCAGCAAGATATTATGGCAAAAAAGAATGATTACGGCAACGACAGTATCGTATTGCTAAAAGGACCAGATAAAGTCAGAAAGCGTCCTGCTGTTATTTTCGGCTCTGACGGCCTCGACGGCTGTGAGCATTCTATCTTCGAGATCATCTCTAACTCGATCGACGAAGCGCGTGCCGGATATGGCAACAAAATTGTAATCACCCATTATCGCAATCACGACATTGAAGTCGAGGACTTCGGACGTGGATGTCCTGTTGACTACAACAATGTTGAACAAAGATACAACTGGGAACTAGTTTACTGCAAGCTTTACGCCGGCGGTAAATATGACCCTAGCGGTGAGAGCTATGAATACTCTCTCGGCCTTAACGGTCTCGGTCTATGCGCTACACAGTTCGCATCTGAATTCATGGATGTCGAAGTTATCCGCGACGGTTTCAAGTATAATCTTCACTTTGAAAAGGGCGTGAACGTAGGAGGTCTTCAGAAAGAACCTTCAAAGCGTAAGCAGACGGGAACAAAGACACGCTGGCGTCCTGATCTTGATGTATTTACGGATATCAGCGTATCTGACGAATACTTCCATGATATACTTAAGAGACAGGCCGTTGTAAATCCTAACATACTCTTCATATTCCGTTCTGAGAATGAAGCCGGAGGATTCAATGAAACTGAATTCTTCTATGAAAACGGTATAACTGACTATGTACACGAAATAGTCGGAGAAAACGCGCTCACAACAATTCAGCACTGGACAACTGAAAGACGCGGTAAAGACCGTGAGGACAAGCCAGAATACAAGGTAAAGTTTGATGTAGCCCTCACCTTCTCAAACAAAGTCAAGAAGAAGGAGCATTACCACAACTCAAGTTTCCTTGAACACGGCGGTTCACCTGAAGAAGCTGTAAAGCGTGCTCTTCCCGCACAGATCGATGCATATATCAAATCTGTGAACGGTTACCAGAAGAACGAGAGCAAGGTAAAATACGAAGACGTTGAAGAATGTCTCGTGCTTATCTCCTCAAACTTCTCAACACAGACTTCATACGAAAACCAGACAAAAAAAGCTATTACCAATAAATTCATCCGCGAAGCTATGACTGAATTCCTCCGTCATCAGCTCGAGGTTTACTTCATAGAGAATCCTGATGAAGCCAAAAAAATAGCGGAACAGGTACTCCTCAACAAACGAAGCCGCGAGAACGCTGAGCGCACCCGTCAGAACATGAAGAAAAAGCTCACGGGTACCATAGATCTCGCAAATATGGTAGAAAAGTTTGTAGATTGCAGAACCAAGGATGTCACACGCCGTGAGCTATACATCGTGGAGGGTGATTCAGCGCTCGGTTCCGTCAAGCTCGCAAGAAATGCCGAGTTCCAGGCAGTCATTCCTGTTCGAGGAAAGATCCTTAACTGCCTCAAGGCTGAGTATTCAAAGATATTCAAAAGCGAGATCATTACTGATCTCATCAAGGTACTCGGATGCGGAGTTGAAGTTACATCAAAAGCAAACAAGGAACTTTCAAGCTTTGATATCAACAATTTCCGCTGGAACAAGATAGTAATCTGTACTGATGCCGATGTCGACGGTTTCCAGATCCGCACACTTATTCTCACTATGCTTTACAGACTCACTCCGCAGCTCATAGAAGAAGGATATGTTTACATCGCAGAATCTCCTCTGTTTGAAATAAACACAAAGGAAAAAACTTACTTTGCTTACACAGAACAGGAAAAGCAGAGAATTCTCACACTTATTGGCGACAAGAAGCACACGATCCAGCGCTCAAAAGGTCTCGGTGAAAACGAACCTGACATGATGAGCCTGACGACCATGAACCCGGATACACGCCGCCTTATAAAAGTCACTGTAGATGACATAAAGGATTCAGCAGATATGTTCGAGATGCTTCTCGGAGATGATCTTCAGGGGCGTAAGGACTATATTTCTGAGTACGGCGCTGATTACCTCGAACTTGCTGATATTTCATAACATATTTCAAGGAGTAGACAATGGCTAGAAAGAAAGACACTTCTGACAAGGCGCCTGTATTCAAGCACGAGGCGTATATAGAGGGCTCGGGCAGCGTTGTAGACCAGCACATCACGGATGTACTCAAAAGCAATTATATGCCCTATGCCATGAGCGTTATCGTATCACGTGCGCTCCCTGAGATAGACGGCTTCAAGCCATCTCACAGAAAGCTGCTGTACATGATGTACAAGCGCGGCCTTCTAAGTCCTGACAAGGAACGTTCCAAGTCTGCGAATGTTGTCGGTGAGACAATGAAGCTCAATCCTCACGGTGACCAGGCGATATATGAGACTATGGTCCGTCTCACAAGAGGAAACGAATCACTTCTTCATCCATATATTGACAGCAAAGGTAACTTCGGAAAACAGTACTCAAGCAAGACAAGATTTGCCGCTGCACGATACACAGAAGTCAAGCTTGAAAAGATCTGTGCTGAACTGTTCCGTGATATAGACCATGATACGGTTGATTTCGTTCCTAACTATGACAACACGATGCAGGAGCCTACCCTGCTCCCGGCATCATTTCCTACAGTACTGGTAAACTCAAATACTGGTATCGCGGTATCAATGGCAAGCAATGTTTGCCCATTCAATCTCGCAGAAATATGTGAGACTACAATATCGCTCATGAAGGATCCGAACCACGATATACTCAGTACGCTCAAGGGGCCTGACTTCCCCGGCGGCGGATTCCTGCTGTATGACGAAGAAGAACTCAACAAGGTTTACGAAACAGGCAGAGGAAGCATCAAGGTCCGCTCAAAGTATAACTATGACAAGGCATCTAACTGTATAGAAGTGACACAGATACCATATACAACAACAGTTGAAGCTATACAGGACAAGATCATCGAACTCGTAAAATCAGGAAAGATACGTGAGATTTCTGATGTCCGTGATGAAACTGATATCAACGGTCTGAAGCTCGCTATTGATCTTAAAAGAGGAACCGATCCTGAGAAGCTGATGCAGAAGCTTTTCCGCCTCACCCCGCTTCAGGACAGCTATCCATGCAACTTCAACATACTCATCGCCGGAACTCCAAAGGTTATGGGTGTTCGTGAGATACTCACCGAGTGGGTAGCGTTCCGCGAAGAATGTGTAATGAGACGCACATACTTTGATCTCCAGAAAAAGAAGGAAAAGCTCCATCTTCTCGAGGCTCTCTCCAAGATACTTCTGGATATCGATAAAGCGATCAAGATAATCCGCGAAACAGAAGAGGAAACGGACGTTGTTCCGAACCTCATGATCGGATTCGGTATCGATGAAACACAGGCTGAATTCGTTGCAGAGATCAAACTCCGTAACATCAACCGTCAGTACATTCTCCGCCGCGTTGAAGAAGTTGACCAGCTCCGCAAGGATATTGCTGAGATGGAAGATATTCTTCGCGACAAAAAGAAGATACGCAAGATCATCATTGATGAGCTGAAAGAAGTTTCAAAGAACTACGCTCAGCCCAGACGTACTTTCTTCTACTATCAGTCCGATGTTGAAGATGAGGAAGAGATAGACGATACTCCCGACTACACAGTTAATCTGTTTGTGTCCGAGAGCGGTTACTTCAAGAAGATAACTCCTCAGTCACTCCGTATGAGCAGTGAACAGAAACTCAAGGACGGTGACTATATCAGTCAGACATTTGAGGCAACCAATAAGACAGACCTCATATTCTTCTCAGACAAGGCTCAGGCATATAAGTCGAAGGCAAGCGCATTCGATGATACAAAGGCTAGTGTTATGGGTGACTACATCCCAGCCAAGCTCAATTTCGACGAAGGTGAAAACCTGCGTCTTATGATACCGACCATTGATTACAGCGGATACATCATTTTCTTCTTCGAAAACGGAAAAGCCGCAAAGATACCGCTCAAGTCCTATGAAACAAAAACCAACAGAAAGAAGCTCCAGAATGCATATTCTGATAAGTCTCCTCTCGTTGCAGCGGTATTCCTTAAGGAAGAAGCAGATATTCTGCTGCGTACAACTACAGGACACGCTCTTGTATTCAATTCAGGAATGATCCTTCCTAAGACATCACGTAATTCACAGGGTGTTCAGGTTATAACACTGAGAAAGAACGCTCAGCTTTCTTCCGCTAAGGTCATTACCCCTGAAGAAGCACCGGAACTTGATAAGTACCGCGCTAAGTCAGTTCCAGCAGCAGGAAAACCAGCAAAAGAACTCGGTGACAGCAATCAGCTAACTCTGATCTGAGACATATGATGCTGTCAGATCCTGAAAATGGATATATACTATCATATTCCTAGTCTGCTGACATATCTTTAGTTGACATAATAAACCATATATGCTATAATATAATAATCTATGGCATTTCGCCGCATATCACAGGAGGATAACATTTATGTGTGGAATAGTCGGATTCACAGGAGAAGCTCAGGCAGCTCCAATTCTGCTCGACGGACTTTCTAAGCTTGAATACAGAGGATACGATTCCGCTGGTATCGCAGTACGCGATGGAAGTGCGGATACTGAAATAGTTAAGGCAAAAGGCAAGCTCAAGGTTCTTGTTGAAAAGACAAACAGCGGTAAAGCTGTTAAGGGAAGCTGTGGTATAGGACATACACGCTGGGCTACTCACGGAGAGCCATCAACTCTTAATGCACATCCGCATTCAAGCGATGACGAGAATGTAATTGCCGTTCACAACGGAATCATTGAAAACTACCAGGAGCTCAAGGAGAAGCTTACCAAGAGCGGATATGAGTTCAAGTCCCAGACTGATACCGAAGTTGCTGTAAAGCTTATCGACTATTACTTCAAGAAGTACGGACTTGGCCCTGTTGACTCCATTGCCCGCGCAATGATACGTATCCGCGGTTCATACGCTCTCTGTGTTATGTTCAAGGATTTCCCCGGCGAGATATATACTGCTCGTAAGGACAGTCCTATGATCATTGGTATCTCAGGCGGAGAGACTTATGTAGCATCTGACGTTCCCGCTATTCTCAAATATACACGTAATGTATATTACATCGGCAATATGGAAATTGCCAAGCTCGAAAAAGGCGCTGTTACATTCTACAATATCGACCGCGAGGAAATACAAAAGGAACTCGTTGAGATAAAGTGGGATGCAGAAGCTGCTGAAAAGGGCGGCTACGAGCATTTCATGCTCAAGGAGATCTACGAACAGCCTAAGGTTATTCGTGATACAATCAATTCAGTAGTCAAGGATGGAAATATAGTTCTTGATGAATTCGGACTCAGTGACGAAGAAGTCAAGGAGATCCAGCAGATCTATATCGTTGCGTGCGGTTCCGCTTACCATGTAGGCATGGCTATTCAGTACGTAATTGAGGAACTCACATCTATCCCTGTTCGTGTTGAACTCGCATCTGAATTCAGATACAGAAAAATGCCTCTCAACAAAAAGAGCCTCGCAATAATCATCAGCCAGTCCGGTGAAACTGCAGACAGCCGTGCAGCTCTTACTCTTGTAAAAGAAAACGGAGTCAAGACACTCGGTATCGTTAATGTAATCGGTTCAAATATTGCAAGAGATGCAGATAATGTATTCTACACACTTGCAGGTCCTGAGATTTCAGTCGCTACAACCAAGGCTTACAGCACACAGCTCATCGCAGGATACCTCCTCGCTATGCAGCTCGCTAAGGTTAGAGGAGAAATCACTGACGAAAGATTTGCTGAGCTTATCGAAGAGATACAGACAATTCCCGAAAAGGTATCTAAGATCCTCGAGGACAAGGAGCGTCTGCAGTGGTTCGCTTCCAAATTTGCGAATATACGTGATGCGTTCTTTATCGGCAGAGGTATCGACTATGCAGTCAGCCTCGAAGGTAGTCTTAAGATGAAGGAAATAAGCTACATCCACTCTGAGGCATACGCTGCAGGTGAGCTTAAGCACGGTCCTATTTCCCTTATAGAAAAAGGAACTCTTGTTATAAGCGTTCTCACTCAGCAGTCACTGTTTGAAAAGACAGTATCCAACATGGTTGAGTGTAAATCACGCGGAGCATATATCATGGGCCTTACCACATATGGAAACTACAGTGTTGAAGATAACGCAGATTTCACAGCATATATTCCTAAGACTGATCCCCTGTTCGCTGCTAGTCTTGCTGTAGTACCTCTTCAGCTCCTTGGTTATTATGTATCAGTAGCAAAGGGTCTTGACGTTGATAAGCCAAGAAACCTAGCAAAGAGCGTTACAGTTGAATAATATCTCTTTAATCAAAGTTTATAAGTCCTCTGTTCAGTCAAATGAGCAGAGGACTTCTTATATATTGAAAAAACCGCCTGCAGACATGTCCACAAACGGCTGGAAAAATACTAGGTCATTATTCTTATTTTTTGTTTGAAGCATTTCAGTTCTTCATTATAGAATTATGATTCTATATAAGCATTCGTCCAAATATGAAAAATCCTTTCGTATTCCTCTTCAAAGCTCTGAAAAAGATCATTTGCTTGTTCAGCCTCATTATTTTCCAGCGCTGTCTGAAGCTTACTTATGACTGAAACTAACCTATCGATTCCCAAAGTCGAAATAGCACCTTTTAAAGTGTGTGCCGTATTCTTTGCAATTTCAAAATCTTTATTCTCTATCTGCTGTTTCAGATTTCCAACACTGTTTTCATTAAAAAAGATATTAAGATATTTCTCAATCCTATCTGGACTTATAAGTCTGTCAAGGATAGAATCATAGTTTTCATCTAATGTATTATAGAATTCTTTAATGTTCATATTTTCTGCTCCATTTTCATTTTGTAACTAGTTCTTTTAATACAGAGTTGGAGTTATACTCAAGATATTCTTGCTTTATCTGTTTAATGCTCTTTTTCTTTATTAAAACCAACTCATCATTATCCATAATAAAACTCTCATGCAAACACTTAACATAATTAAGGTTTACAAGATAGCTCCTATGGCACCTTAAAAAGCGTCTGTCGTCCAGCTCTTCTTGTATCAGATCAAGGCGAGTATAGATAGTATGAATTTTACCATCACTACAATGAATCATGCATTTTGTATTCGAACTTTCAATATACCTGATACTATCATATGGAATATATTCAATACTGCTGCGTTTTTTAATTACCATCATATTTTTACGTCTGCCTGTAAGCAGCCTGTCCATAACACTACAGAATTTTGCATAATTATGAGGTTTGAGCAAATAACCTGAAGCATCAACATCATAGCTCTCAACAGCATATTTATCTGATGCAGAAAGAAAAACTATTTTCCCGTTAAATCCCCCTGCCCTAAATTTTTTTGCAACCTCTATACCCAGAATCTTATTGAGATAAATATCGAGAAAGATAATATCATATTTATTGCTTTCCTCAATATCATCAATCAATGTGAGTTCATTACCGTATTCCGTAACATTATATAGAAAAGACTTGTCCTTAAAGTAATCATCGATCATTTCTGATATTACAAATCGATCAAAACTACTGTCATCGCAAATTGCTATTTCTAGTATATCTTTCATTAGTATCACCCTTGCTGAGATTAGTAGAAAAATAAGTGTCGAAACGTATTTGATCATCGATATTTAAGATCATTATTCCTCGGGAAATAATACAGCAAAACTATACATCAATTTTCATACTCAAGGGAAACATAATTATTCAAACATTCTTATTTTGTCGGCTAGAAGCCAGATGAATTCACTTGAATAAGGTTTACATTCATTATAATAGCCGAGAACACTCTTGAAAACTTCCTTATTTCTGTCCCAGGCTGATTCAATAGAATATCTAAGTCCTCTCTCAATCCGATTAACTGATGAATTTAATTCAACTGCAATTTGAGGGTATAATTCCGTTGTCAGTTTAATATTGATAATGTTCGTTTTAATTATCTTTAATATGATGTAATACAGATAATTATAGCCTGCTGTGTTTCTTGGAATACCAAGCCGATTAAGGAACAACACTATGGTCTCACGTTCATCTCTGGTACCATTAAGCTTGTCATTACGATCAATACAATGGATTGCTCTTTTTTCTTCATAAAGTTCTACACATAAATTATTCATCTTTTCCTCCATATTATTTTAGTTTTTTTCTGTACGAGAATAATACCAAAATTTTTGTCAGAAAAAACGTTTTTTATGAAAAAAGATGTTTTTATTATGAATTCATACCAAAATACTATATTTAGAAAATGCATAGAAATATGATTGACTATTATCGCTAAAGCAAAACAAATAAAAAACATGTGCTTACGTTTTTTATCATTCTTCCATCTTATTAATTCGCCTATAGCGTTCTATTTCAACGAACATCACCTCTATAATGAATTGTAATGTTATTATAGCACATTTTTTCAATTTTTTAAATATGTTTTTAACATTTTTTTGTATTTTCAATCATTTATTCTGCACATTATTTCAATACTAAGAAAATAGGTTAATTTTCAGAGTAAATGCAACACATATATTCATTGTATTATTGCACTTTGTTGTTATTATTACTTTCAAACTAAATGCACCCCCTCACTTTTCAAATTAAACGCAACACA
>JAGCYM010000108.1 GCA_017960805.1 Ruminococcus sp. | reverse complement strand
AGTGTTTCTGATACGTTCCTTGCAAGTGGATATCTGTTCATTGATATCGTCTATGCGAACTGACAATTCCTGCTCCTCATCGGAGAGGTTTTGACGAAACAATGCGTAGTCCTCATCGGAGATCATACCGTCGAGCTTGTCCTTGTACATTGCTCATATCCGCTTCTCAGCTAAGCTGTGCCGCTCTTTGAGTTTTACAAGTGCAGCCTCAAGCTGTCGGAGCTGTTCACCGTACACATCAGTGAAGTCTATCCTGTCAGTCTGACAGTAGCGCTCAATAATAGCGTTGAGCTCATCAAGTATCTTGCGTTCGAGCACAAGTCCGCTCATACTTGTTTTGTTCGGGCAATTCATAGCTCCCGTCTTGTAGGTCGCACACTGAAGATTATAATACTTGATTGTCTTAGCCTTGTTGTAATAGATATTCCGCTTCATCGGGCGTGACGATCAGCATTGAAATGTAAATAGAAATGAGAACGCCTCTGTCGGTTAAACCCGTCAGAGGCGTTTTTCTGTCAGCTTTGAAGAATAAGATTCATTCTGTCATTGAATACATCAACAGGAACATAATATAGTGAACCGGGATACGGTATTTCTTCGCCTTCAATGTCCATTATAATCTCTGTACATTCATCTGTTATAAGTGTTTCCCAGTCGCTTGGAACGATATATCCGCCATCAACTTTCTCAATCTGTGGGTGGAACTGATAAATTGTGTAATAGCAACTTTCAAGGCAAGTATCTCCTTCTACGATTTCATCTGGTTCGTAGAACTTTCCGTCGCCCTTGCCGATAGGTATAACATAGCTGCTGCCTTTTTTGATTGATACTATTGAATAGCACATAAAGTAGTAGTCCTCGACTGTAACCTCATCTCCAACATTAAAATCTCCGGTGAATACTTTGTCAACTCTGATTTTATAAGACACTGTTGTTGGTTTATGATACAATCGTCCGCCGGGTTCAAACTTATCGCTTGCAGTGGCATACTCATAATGATTCACCCATATATCCAGTATTTCACCCTCGATCATATCTATAGAATCATCAACTATTGATTCTTTAAATGCATCAATATCAAATCCTGCGCCACTTAATGAAGCCGCTGCATCGTCATATCCGTCAAGCTCAGGTGTTTCAGTGTTTTTGACCAACTTGCTGTAATAACAAGGCGCACCGCTTCTCGGAGTATCAATAACCGTTGAAGCTTCTGTCATTATAGCAGCAGTGGTTTCGGGTTTAGCAACTGTTGTATTTGACACAGTAGGAATAGTAGCATCAACCACGTTTTCCGCCGTCTGAAAATCTCTTTTCAGCAGACCACTTTTGGAAACTCCGAGGACTCCGATTCCAACAAATGCGAGACAAAAAGCGGAAACAAGAATACTCTTTTTCCGATTTTTATCTTTTCTGAAATCAGCCGATACTGTCTTGAAATCATCGGATTCAGCTATGAAATCCTTTTTGATGCCTGATAATGCATCCCTCAGATCATTCTTTTTCATGAAATCATCCCCTTAAGATATTTTTTGAATTTCTTCCGTGTTCTCATAAGAACAGTTCTTACATTGCTTTCTGTAATATTGTAGTTTTCAGCAATCGTGGTAATATCCTCAAGGTAATAATATCGTCTGATAAAAACGCTCCTGTCACGGCTTTTCAGTGTTGCCAGAAATTCATTCAGGTCTTTCAGCAGATCGTTACTGTCGGTGTCTGATAAAAAGCTGTACAGTTCATTGAGGACTACATCACTCATGCTTATGATTTCATCAGGCGAAACCGAAAGGATACCTGCTATCTTTTCGACCATACCATAATCAGGCTGACAGATATCTCTTTCCCACTTGGATACCATTGCTCTGGTTACATATAGCTTATCAGCAAGCTGTTCTTGCGTTAATCCTGCTTTCGTTCTTAATTCTGCAATCTTCTGCCCGGTCAGCATTTTATCACCATCTCTTTTCCTCATTTTCATTATAACGTACTATTCCGAAAAAGTAAAGAAACTATTTGTGACATCAAAACGACAAGGCATAGTAAAGCCGCCTGTACTGTGCAAGCGGCTTTTCTTATTCATATTCATGATGCTTTCACTATAGCAATTAGTTATAAAAAGTCAATATCTGTGTCCTAAACAGCAGATTTTTGTCCTGAATCGCAGGTTTTTGTCCTGACCCGCTGTTTTTATCATCCGTAATGCTCACTGAGATACAGTGAAGCTCTGTTCTGTATTTTTTTCGCACACTCCTCGGCGGTACACTCCTCGTTGAAAAGACTCATTGTCTCTTCACGTATTATACTGTCGATATTAGAATCACCGCGTACTACCTCTGCATTTGTCACAAGGTTGTAATAGTAGTCATATTCCTCCTGAGTAAAGGGGGCTATCTTTTTTTCAACTGTCTTACCCTTGGCGTCAGTATAACTCCAGCCCCATTCCTGATCAACCATTTTGCCCTCTGCGATCTTACCGTTATCCCCCACAGCCCAGAATGGATAGGTCTTGTGCAGTGTCATCTCCGCAAACTCATTGAATTTCCTTTTTATTACAGAGTATTCCCTATATTGATCAGGAGCATCGTAATAGTCATCAGATATCAGTGTGCGCATAAAGCTCCATGCACCATCTTTATGCTCTGAATCTGCCATTATTGCCAAGCCGCCCTCCATGTGTATAAACGAACCGCTTTCATTGCCTATGTGGGGATAGCCCACCATTACAAGCTGATTATCGTAGTCACCACGTTTGAGCTCAAGAAATTGTCCAAAGTGCGTAAAGGGATTATGATTAAAATCAACAAAGCGCTTTCCCTCATAAATATCGTTTGTCATATAATAGACACCCCTATCTCCCGACAATGAATTATATTCGTCCCATGTAAGTCCGATGTGCTTATCATTGAAGAAGTTCAGAAGCTTTATATATTCGGGAGAATCGAAATAGCACTCAGCCTTTTCGTAATCAACAAAAAGGGTGGACTTTACAGTAAAATCATAAAACGCAGTTCTCGGTTCTACGTCCTCATATTGGTAGAACGTCATACCATCGGGCATAGCGTCATAAGCCGATATCATATCGTCTACGCTCCAGTTTTCACGCACTCCCGTATAGCCAGCCTTTGCAGGAACTGACTCGAACCAGAACTGAGGAGCGAGCCATACCATTTTGCCATTGCGTTCAAGTCCCCTGCGGATATTGGGCAGAAAGTCATCGCGGGAAAAATCGGGATCCTTGTCGATAAATTCATAAAGGTCACAGAAAATACCTGTATTGAATGTATCAACGGGCAAATTACTGTTCAGCGGTATGATATCGGGAGCATTTCCACTTAAAATGTCCATTCTCATATCATCATAGGTCTTTTCATATCCGTCAAGCAGCCTGAAATACTGCTTGAACTCTATGCGATAATCCTCACTTGCGGCATTGAAAGCCTTTACCTCTCTTGCATAAAGACCATTGTCGCTTTGCTGAGAGTAGCTTGCCATTACAATGACCTCTTTAGCCTTTATCTCGGAAATATCCTTTTCTGAAAGCAGATACAGCTCCCCTGTGTCAGTTAAAACAACCATTTCATTTTCAGCGGTCATGAATATCTCCCTTAACTGATACTCCTCGAATTCCATGTCCATGAATTTCGCAAGCTTGACCACCTCAGTGTCGGTAAAGCCGTATATACCACCTGCCATAACGGCGACACTGTTGTATTTTCCAGAGCCTGCGCCCATGCAATAAGCCGAGGAAAGAATATTGTTATTATAGGTACATTTTTGCACGGTAGAAAGCTCGTCGGCGTTTATTTCATCGATATGTATCTCTTTTTTATCATAGAGCATGATATTCATAACACCCGAGGCACTTTTCGCAACTCCGCTGATATCCATTCCGTCAGTTTTGATATCGCCTCTCAGAGTTCCGTCGGAAGCGACTGCAATGATGCGCCTGTTCATTATATTTATAATGAAACCGTCGTCGCCGTAGCCGTAAAGCCGTCCGAAATAATTCTCCTCCACCTCTAATATGTCTCCACAGTCAATGGTTTTTTCGTATTTGTTGTCCTTATCGTAGATGTAAATGAGAGCTTTTCCGTCAAGTAGGGTAAGTATGCCTTTTTTTCCGTAGGACAGCATTGCGGCGCTCTGTACGATCTCGCCGTCCTTTGGAGTAAATCGGATATCTTTGTGCTCGTCGAATTTGTTGTTCGTGACATAAGCCCCCCAGCCGCCTGTGGTTAGCTTACCGAAGATAAGCACATCTGAGCCGCTGCCTGTACTAAGGCTTCTTATTTCCTCAAAGCTGTCACTCATGCTGATTTTTGCAGTCTTCAGCTGCAAAAGGTTTGTGCTCAGTTCTGTAACGGAGCTGTTCTTCTTTTTATCGGCACAAGATACTGCGCAGCCGCAGAACATGACTGCTGCACTTATAAACGCAATCACTTTTTTCATTTTGATTTCTCCTTTTTGTCCTATTCGGACTGTGTTCACCTATAAGTGATTTTCAACGTCCAAAAAGACGAAATGATTTTTGATTTTTTAAAAATCATAAGATTGCACAATCAATTCGGCGGATTATTGTTCAATACCTAAAAAACGTATCATACAGATTATTCAAAAACCACTATAATTATCCAATTAAAAAAGCTAAAATGAATGTAAGTTGCAATTAACACTTTTCTTACTTCATCATAGCAATTAATCATAAAAAATCAACATCTGTGTCCTAAACAGCAGGTTTTTGTCCTGAATCGCAGATTTTTGTCCTAAACAGCAGATTTGTTCAAAGATAATCTGGAGATT
>JAGCYM010000107.1 GCA_017960805.1 Ruminococcus sp. | reverse complement strand
TTTCTTGCCGCTGAGTGTACCCTCGATACCGGTGAAGAATGGCTCGAATGTATCCTCCTCAAGCACCTCTGCGCCCATTGCAGGGCAGCCGAATGCGAATGCGTCATAGTCTGCTGCGTTTCCGCTGAACTCTGATACCTCGAAAAGCTCCGCGTTAGCACCCTCGGCAGCTGCCTTTGCCATAGCCTCGGTGTTGCCTGTGCCACTCCAATAAATAACTGCTGTTTTCATATATTTTCCTCCTTGGAAATAGCCTGAAACAAGTCCAGACCTGATTTTAATTTATCGAACAGGATATCCCTGCAGCGATCGTATTTATCGAAAGTCTCCCGAGCCTTTTCAGCGTTTTCGTAGACCTTCCAGTAGCCACACAGCAAACAGTTCTTTCCGCTGTTACTGATAAAGCCACGTATATCCTCAACGGGATATCCGAGAAAAGCTCCTATCTCATGAGGGAAATTGCCGCAGCTCATACGACTTGAAAGCCTGCAAATCTTTTGTTCAACGCTCAGATCACAGGAATATCCGTACTCTGAAAGGAATTGCTGTACCTGTGGCATAGTGAGCCACGCATTCAGCATTTTCTCGTTATAGATGTATACAAGGGAGCGTTCACGGCACTTGCAAAGATGCTTCGCACAAAGTCCGCAGTCAGAGAGTTTATCAGCAAATTCGTCCAGATATTCTGACATAGTACACTCGTTCCTGTCAAATGAAATAAGATTTGCACATTTTACTCCAAGCAGCGTCGGCGCACCGTGAAATGCAAGGACACTATCTATGTTTTTGCGTTCAACTTCGGACATGTTTGCTCACCTTGATATCAGTAAGAAGCTGTTTCAATGCACTTACGCTTGAACTGTGAATATGTTCGACGGGGACTCCGTTTTTTTCAGAGCTTTTCTTGACAGCTCCCAGCATTTTATGGGAACAAGTTCCTGTGAAAACTACCATAAGATCAGGAGTACCGAGCTTGTTCTCGAAGTCCGCAGGCATTTGTGTAAAGACCTTGGACTTGTGGTTGAATGATTTGCAGATATCCTGATAACGTGTTGCCATGCGTTCGTTGCCGCCAACGATTACTATGCTCATAATTCCTCCTTTTATTAGTTAATGCTAACATGTTTGTTTTTGTATGGGGCGATGTAGATTTCGCCCCGTTGTTGTGATATTTGGTGTTTATTTTGTATGGCATTTTCCGTGCATTGTACAATGCTCGCAGCCACAGCCACAGGAACCTTTACCGCTTTTCTTATCCTTTACCATTTTCACAATGACCGCTGTCACAATACAAATAAGTATCAGCGACACGATGATAGTCCCGAGATTTTCAGCTAACCATGCGAGCATATTACCACTCCTTTACGCCTTCACCTTTACATCGCCCTTGAGCTTTGAAGCCTCGTGGTACTTCTTCACAAAGAGCATATAGCACATGAATACAAGTATTGCAGTTGAAACGATAACGCCAATGATGTTTGCCTCGCCTGTGAAAAGTCCGCCGAACTGTGTTATCATAAGCGCGATAGCATAAGCAAATACACACTGATAAGTGATAGCAAATATTGTCCACTTTGCGTTGTTCATCTCACGCTTGATAGCTCCGATAGCCGCAAAGCATGGAGCACAGAGCAGATTGAATACAAGGAACGAGAAGCCTGTGATGCTTGTGAACTTTGAAGCAAGTGTCTGCCATACAGTGCCGTCTCCGCCGCCGTAAAGAACACCCATAGTTCCGACGATGTTCTCCTTTGCCACAAGTCCTGTGATAGAAGCAACAGCCGCCTGCCAGTTGCCCCAGCCAAGAGGCGAGAATATCCATGAAATAAGCGAGCCAAAGCCTGCAAGAAGCGAGCTGTCGAGCTGATCTTCTTCAAGCATTGTGAAGCTGCCGTCAACTGTTCCGAAACGGGACAGGAACCATATAAATATAGTTGAAATAAGTATGATAGAACCCGCCTTCTTGATGAACGACCAGCCTCTTTCCCACATTGAACGGAGAACGTTGCTGAGTGTTGGCATATGGTAAGACGGAAGCTCCATTACAAAAGGAGCAGGCTCGCCTGAGAACATCGATGTCTTTTTGAGCATGATACCAGATATGATAATAGCAGCCATGCCGATGAAGTAAGCCGATACAGATATTATCCACGAACCGCCGAAAATAGCACCTGCTATCATTGCAATGAACGGAACTTTTGCACCGCAGGGAATGAATGTCGTTGTCATGATAGTCATACGTCTGTCGCGCTCGTTTTCGATTGTACGGCTTGCCATGATACCGGGAACTCCGCAGCCTACGCCAACGAGCATAGGTATGAACGACTTGCCTGAAAGTCCGAACTTGCGGAACACACGATCGAGAACAAATGCGATACGTGCCATATATCCGCAGGCTTCAAGAGCCGCAAGCAGGAAGAACAGTACTAACATCTGCGGAACAAATCCAAGAACTGCTCCCACACCTGCAACGATACCGTCAAGGATAAGGCCCTTCAACCAGTCGGCTGCATTGACCTTGTCAAGTACGCTTTCAACTATAGCAGGGATACCTGGTACGAATACACCGTAGTCAGCAGGGTCAGGCTCATCGCCGATGCGCTCAACGGTCGCGAGCGCTTCATTGTAATCTTCGATAGTCGCAGTTTCATCTGTCGTTTCGAGAGTTTCCTCGTCCTCGACGGAGTAGGTGAACTCGCCATCGGGAGCAGCGCCGTTTTCCTCAACGTAAGTGTCATAGCCGTCGATTATCTGCTGTGCGCCTGCGTATTCGTCGGCAATTTCATTGTAGTCCGACGAGCCGATCCCTAGCAGGTGGAAACCGTCACCGAAGAGATTATCATTTGTCCAGTCGGTAGCCCAAGCTCCGGGGCCTTTCATTGCTATGAGATACACAAGGGTCATGATGACTGCGAAGATAGGCAGTCCCAGCCAGCGGTTGGTAACTACTTTGTCTATCTTATCAGAAGCTGTAAGACTACCAGCATTTTTCTTCTTATATGAAGCCTTGATAACATCGGCTATGTAGATATATCTCTCATTGGTTATGATACTCTCTGCGTCGTCATCGAGCTCTTTTTCTGCAGCGATAATATCTTCTTCAATATGTGCCTTTGTTTTTTCAGGAATGTTCAGCTTTTCGAGAACTTTTTCATCGCGCTCGAAAACCTTGATAGCGTACCAGCGCTGCTGTTCCTCCGGCATATCATGAAGGACGGCTTCCTCGATATGAGCAATAGCGTGCTCAACAGGACCGCTGAATGTATGCTGAGGTATGGTATTTGAGTTTTTGGCAGCATTGATAGCAGCCTCCGCTGCTTCATCAACGCCTGTGCCTTTCAGTGCGGATATTTCCACTATCTGACATCCCAGCTGCTTTGACAGCTGAGGGATATTTATCTTGTCGCCGTTTTTCTTCACGACATCCATCATGTTTATAGCAAGAACAACAGGTATTCCAAGCTCCACAAGCTGAGTCGTGAGATAGAGGTTACGTTCGAGGTTAGTACCGTCGATGATATTCAGTATCGCGTCAGGTCTAGTTTCGATAAGGTAATTTCTTGCAACTACTTCTTCAAGAGTGTAGGGCGATAATGAGTAAATACCCGGCAGGTCGGTGATGATGACATCACTGTGCTTTTTCAGCTTTCCCTCCTTCTTCTCAACAGTAACTCCGGGCCAGTTTCCGACAAACTGGTTTGAACCCGTGAGAGCATTGAACAGAGTGGTCTTGCCTGCATTCGGATTGCCTGCAAGTGCTATTCGCAGTTCCATTTATATCTTCCTTTCACGTTATTTATAGCTAACAATTTGACAAAAACATAAGGACCGAAAGTCCTTTTTTTTATCACTCGACCTCGATTAGCTCGGCATCCGCCTTTCGCAATGAAAGCTCATATCCGCGTACATTTATCTCTATAGGGTCACCAAGAGGAGCGACCTTGCGGACAAAAACCTCCGTCCCCTTTGTAAGTCCCATATCCATTATACGGCGCTTTATGGCACCCTCTCCGTGGAGCTTCTTCACCTTTGCATTCGAACCAACTTTCATTTCTCTAAGTGTTTTCATTAAACTCACTCCTGTCATACCATTATTCTTCGAGCCATATCCGCACCGATTGCGATACGTGACTCCTTGACCTTGACAATGACGTTTTCGCCAAGTACATTTATGAGCTTGACTGTTCCGCCCACGGTAAATCCGAGATTTTCAAGGTGCTGACGTATCTCGGGACTTCCTCCCAGTTTCTTGATAGTCAGTTCCTTTTCGGTTTCTGCTAAACTTAAAGGCATCATTTTTCATCCTTCCAATTCATTTATATTTAGTATGTTAGTATGATATCGAAGATAAACTGTTAGTATCTTATAACATACAAATAATATCACCTCAGCTTTGATTTGTCAATGATTTGGAAAAGGAAAAAACAAAGTTTGTATATAATAACATTTTGTTATCACATGCTAATATTTATTTTGTTAGTTGATACAAATAGCCTTTGAAATAATTGACATCATTCCTTAGCGATGCTATAATTCATTCGTTAGTTGTTTCTAACTAATAGATCATTATAGCAGGCTCCTTTCAGATTTATGGGATATGTGCGAATATCCCGTATACAAGAGCCTGCACCGTCAATATTGTGTATATCACATTAAATATATCAAACCAGGAGAAAACTATGGACTATTTAGAAATCGAAAAGGTCGTGGGACGCGAGATACTTGACTCACGAGGAAATCCTACCGTTGAAGCTGAGATAACCCTTGCTGACGGTACAGTTGCAAGAGGTACTGCTCCCAGCGGTGCTTCAACAGGTGAATTTGAAGCGCTTGAGCTTCGTGACGGAGGAGAGCGCTATCTCGGAAAAGGCGTAGAAAAGGCTGTCGAAAACATCAACACTGTTATCGCCGAAACTATCACGGGCATGGACGCCTCCAACATTTACGCTATCGATGCAGCTATGATAAAAGCTGACGGCACAAAGGAAAAGTCAAATCTCGGTGCCAACGCTATCCTTGCTGTTTCTATTGCCTGTGCAAGAGCAGCGGCGGCTTCCCTTGATATTCCGCTTTACCGTTTCCTTGGCGGGATTCAGGGAACTAAGCTCCCCGTTCCTATGATGAATATCCTCAACGGAGGAGCACACGCTGACAGTGCTGTTGACACTCAGGAATTCATGATAATGCCTGTGGGAGCTCCATCATTCAAAGAAGCTCTTTGAAACCTTACTTCTATTTCAAACGACAACAGAAGTGTAGGCAGGCACATCTTCTTGAAGGAGTCCCTGTGCCATAGATGTATCCGTTTATAATTTCAGGTGTAAGAAAAAGTCCGGCAGTAGCCATTTCTACTAGTCGCTTCCTCCCCTCGTTGCAAAGAACTACTGCTTTATCCAACAAATAAATATGCAGCCTGCACAAAGTGTACAGACTGCATATAGATAGTATATAGATTATTTTTTCACTGTTACTTGACAGGAACCGAGTCATTAAGTTCCGGCCTTTTCAATCCCCTATTCTTCATCGCCAAAAGCTTCGCTATGTTCCTGATGGAAAGTAACTGTTTCAGAATTAAGATCTACACCTACATACCAGTCAAGGGATATATCATTATTTTTACTGATCACCATCGCATGACCTGTGCAAGTTCCTGCTGAATCATCATAATCATATACCTTTGTATAGATATGATCAAGCTCTAGGTCGAGATCCATATCCTTGTATTCGTCACTGCTTTCGATGTATTTCTTAACAGCTCTTGCCATTCTGTCAAGATAATTCTCGCGCCACAGTACATCTGGTCGCTTTAATGACCTGTCAACTTCTTTTAGTCTATTCACTTCAATGTTAATCAATTCGTAAGCCTCAACATCAATTTCTGCATCTATCTCGATTGCATCGTCTCCAATTATATCCTTGCATATACCATGTGCTTTGCATGTTTTCTTTGCTTCATCAAAATCTGTAAGAATACACTCAAGCTTTTCAACATCTATATCATTAAAATCAGAATTGTCATAAAGATAGTTTTTAATAGCAGATGAAGCACTTACCTCGACTTGAGCCCCTGTATCTATACAGTCTATTTTCCACTTACCGTCTTCAAGAACCATTTTATATATTTTTTCCATACCATATTTAACGTTGCTATCATAAAGTGGATTAATAATATATCTGCTAAAAGTAAAGCTCTCAGCAGAAAGATCACTTACCTTTGTTTCAATCTCATCATTAAAATATGGCGTTTCCCATCTATTCCCTGCTGTATAAAGTGAACCATTATACATTACATAATTTCCATCTAAATATATAAAGCTATCGTCGTCTTCTCGCATTGCTGCTAAATCGATATCACTTCCTGACGGATATGCGCTTATATCTCCACCATAATACTGCTTAACAGAATATCCTTCTTCAAGTTGATAAAGATCATCTGTGCCATACCAATCAGTACTGCGTCCGGCTGTTTTATACTGCTTAAAGCAATTATAAATATCATCGAAATTTTTGAAGCGTTCATCTGTAACACGGAAAAATGTTCTATAGTATGCATAATTGTTCGTCCATTCAGTATCCTGGCTGTCATACACATAATAAGAAATACAATCATTTTCATCTGTTGATACTTTGCATCCTTGAATTATATTAGATATCTCAAGATAATTATCAGTAATTTCCTTTCCTATTGCTTTATACTCATCTTCTGTCATTGTTATTTCTTCTGATGTAGTAGACTCTGTTTTTTCTTCAACCGTTGAAGTCTCAATGTTATCTTCACTAACCTGTGAGCTTGATGCTGGCGCATGGCCGTTTCTGATGATAAGAGCCATACCGCTTCCAAGTCCGCCTACTGCTAAAACAGCCGCAGCAGCAATGCTTACTGCCTTATACCACTTGGGTTTGCTGTAGTGTTCAACTCCGGATACTTCGGAAACTTTACTGATATCATTATTGTTGTTTATATCATACTTTCTTTTACTCATGGCAAATAACCTTTCTTTGTGCTGATCACTAAGAGCAGGATATTTTTCAGAAACTCTGTCTGTTGTGACTTCGTCTGGTTCATTGAAGAAATCATTCAGTTTCATTGACTTATCCCTCCTCAGTAATTCCTGCTTCACCAAGCAGCTTTCTCAGTTTCTCTCTTGCACGGCTCATGCGTTTCTGCACGGCTACGTCACTCAGAGTCATCAGTGAAGCAATCTGTTTTGATGTTTTTCCATAAAAGTAGTGAAAGATTATGATAGACGAATCAGGTTCGCCGAGCCTGTCTATGCAGTCAAAGAGAATATCACGGACTGCTTTTTTCTCAGTATCAATATCCACTCGATACTCTGAATGCAATGATGCTGATAATTCATCATCTATAGAGACTGTAGTCCCGATTTTTCTTGACAGCCGCCTGTAGTAATCAATCGCATTACGTTTTGTGATTGTTCCAATAACACCCTTGATATCACCATTATGATCTGTCGGTGAATCAAAATACCTGAATACAGCGGCAAAAGCATCACTGACGCATTCGTCGATATCTTCGTCTGTACCTATGCTTCTCAGCTTGTTTGCACAGACAGCGTAGACATAGCCACAGTATTCGTCAAATACGGCTCGCTGACCTTTTTCTTTGGATTGTTCCATAATGGAACGAAGTTCCGAATCAGTCAAACGCTTTCACTCCTTTTGAAGATCTTCAACAACTACACTCGAAGGTAACTAATGATTTCTGACATAGAATATATATCAATTTTATTTTTTTGAAAGTATGTATTACAAAAACACTTCATAACGAAAGTCTCGTTACAAATAGCGGGCCTCACTGGATATATACAATCGCATCTTTTCTGAATGCAGAGATGATGTGTACGACTGCTGAATACAGAAGTCCCAAACAATATATCACTACCAAAAGCTGAGTTGATCCAAGTGAAAGCAGACACAGAACTGCAACCAGCAGATTTACAACACCCTGACTAAATTTAAGTTTCCACGAGGAAGCCCCATTACGCTTTGTTTCCAGTGCATGAAGGATGTTGAAAACACCTCCGAACGCGTGTGTTCCAAGCAAATAAAGTATAAGATAGATATGAGGAATATTGGTCAGTGTTAATGTGAAGATGCCAAAATCAAATACTATCAAACCTACATATAACTGAACCTTTCCACCGACCATATGCCTTGCCATAGTGAAGTAGAATATGAGCAAACGGATTCCAGTAACCAGTAACGCCAATGAAAGAATCAGTGCCGCAATAAGAAAGCTTACCTCAGGATCAAGAATCATCATTATAAAACTCAGCAGAATCATAAGTATGCCGATTATAACATTTCTGACACGTCCAATTTTACCCATAATCTCACTTCCTTTCTGACTGCTTTACAAGCCTGCGGAAATCACGGATGCCCCTGAATCCTTTATTTGCAAAATCAACAGAAAATCCTGCAAGCATACTGCCAGATAGAAAAATCCTGTTTGTGACCATACTTTTCTGTGCAAGAGCTGCCAGAAAGAATCTTCCAAGGAAGGTGTCATCTTTTGCTTCTTTGTCTGCCTGAATATATTCCTGTTCATAACGATTCTTATCGAAGTCAGGAACATCCTGACCAGAAAGTAATCTAGCAAATTCCGCCCAGTCTCCGGAGGAATCAAGCTGTCTGGTTTCCAGAATACGCCTGATGCTCTCTTCATACGGACTCGCTGTCTCCCATGCGTATTTTTCAGTTTCAAAAGCTGATCGTTCTCCACGAAGATACTGCATGGCAAAAATGAGCTGACAGAAAGCGTAGTAGTAATCCGAAGGATTATCTTTGATAATCTCTTCATAATCTCCCCATGCCGGAAGATACTTATATCGAATAAAACTGTAATCAGGTAAATGCCCGGCTCGCCCATGGCCAAGGTTCATGATGGAATTCTCACTGCTCTGGAAAAGTGAACAAGTGTAAATTCTATGTTCAATGTCATCAGGTACTGAAGCACTGTGCCTAAACTGAATCTTGTGATCTCCATCAGGAAGGATCTCATAGAAATACTGATTGGTGTTGTTAATTACAAGTGAAGGAGTTCCGGCAAAATTCTGGTGTGCCCATGTATCAGCGATGACATGCATAGCAACACCGACCGCCTGCAGACTTTTCCCCTTTGCAAGTTCTACAGTTTCTGCAGCAAGATCACCGTTCGGGCCGCAGATAAGTCTGTATTTGTTCCTGTAACGTTTTGAACATTTTTTCCGCTCAGCATGGAGATCACGCGGCAGGAAATGGAATGATGACCAGATGCGGGTGATATCATGCAATCCGATCGGATCCGTGTTTGCATCCATAAGTTCAAGCTGAAGCTGTGTGGTCGCCGCTGAAAGCGGAGCTTTCAGCTTTGACAGAAATGTCCGTGAACACCAATCCACCAGCTGTGCGCTGTAAGAGATCGTAAGACTTTCCTCATGAGAATACCCGGCCAGGAATGCCGCGCAGTAAGTTGCATAGTAATGGAAATCAGCCTGCATTCTTACACCCCGCTTCCGTCAGCTTACCAGATAGTTTTCTAACACGGATGGCGTTGATCATCAGCTCAACAAAAGTAATCAGCATAGTTATGTCAATTATAATCGTGACCACACCGTCAATGACATTCTTAAAATAGCCCTGAAAGAATAATATTTCCGATATTATACCTATGCAGTATATTACTGTATACACCACGGTTGCGATCAGATATCCATTTTTCTTTTTCAAGCCCAGTCCTTCTGAACGAGCTGACAAGCCGATATACATGTGGATGCTGAGTATAAATAAGGAAAGCAATACAAGGATCGCACTTATTGTAATAAATATCAAACTTTTGCTTAATTCAACATCACCTTGCATTTCACCGATTATAGTTTCACGTTCCAGTATAATCCCCATGATCATACGAACTACAGTCCAGATGCCAAACAATGCGACGCCTGTTCCGATACTTACCAGATAATCACTATATCGTCTGATTTCTCTTTGCATAACAACTCTCCTGTTCCTTTATGACTATCGAATGCTTCAAGCATAACTAAAAAATCTTTTAGGAAATATTCATTTGAACTGTAATGGCAGAAATCTAAAATTCATATAACCTGTTTTGCTGATAATACCGCTTATCCTCTTTATGTCACATCACTTACAGTCAAACTTTGTTAAAATTATATCACTCATTCTGCCAAATGTCAATGCTTCAAAAAAATGCTTCTTGACAAAAAAGTGTGTTTGAAAAATATCATTCTATTGACCATATCAATAAAATATGCTATGATATAAATATCTTATATTCTTATCATTAGCTGATATAAATCAAACACTTAAGTCATAATGATCAGGATTACATACCTTTTTTCATTCAACTGAAACTAACACTATCGGAGGAGATGATACAATGCATTCATTAAGAACAAGAATAACAATTACAATGCTTTGTGTAATACTCGCTACCCTAGTTATAATCACGTCATTCAGTGCAATTTTCATTCAAAGAACTGAGAGCCATAAATCTGATCGGCTGCTCCTTATGTTGTGTGAGTCTGGTCAGAGGAGTCTTGATTATTATTTTGATAGTGTACAGAATTCTGTATTAAAGGTAACTTCATATGCAGAAGAAGACCTTGAAGGAAGAGAAGAAGAACAGCTTGAGGAGCATATTGAAAACATACGTGAGTATTTTGGCATGATGGCTTCAAAAACAAAAGGAGTTCTTACCTACTATTACCGTATAGATCCTACAGTAACGTCATCTGTCAAAGGATTCTGGTACATCGATCTTACCGGACAGGGATTTGAAGAACATGAGGTAACCGATATCACGCAATATGATGTGAATGATACATCAAAACTTGTATGGTTCACTGTTCCCAAACATGAAGGAAATCCCATCTGGCTTCCGCCATATATCACAGACAATCTGGATGTCCGTGTTATATCTTACGATGCCCCTGTTTATTGGAAGGGAGAATTCCTTGGTGTTATCGGTATAGAAGTCGACTATTCAACGATGGCAGAAGAAGTAAACAGTATACGGTTCTATGATAATGGATATGCTTTCCTTAGCGATGCTGACGGAAACATCTTCTATCATCCTAGGATAGATGTTACATCACTTACACCAGAAACAAGTGATGTTCCGTTTAGTGAAACTGATAACAGCACATTTTCACACTATACATTTGACGGAGAGAAAAAAATAATGACCTGGCGTCCATTGAGCAATGGCATGCGCCTGAATGTTACTGTTCCTATTTCTGAAACCAAGGGTGAGTGGAAAGAACTCATTCTGAATATCACTATCGTAGCCTTTGTAGTTCTTTTGTTTCAAAGTCTCTTCTTAATGTTCTACACAAGAAAAATCACCAAACCTCTTGAACAGCTCACAGAGGCAGCAGAACAAGTAGATAAAGGAAATTATAATTTCAAACTATCATATGACAAAGACGATGAACTTGGAAGGCTAACGCACACCTTCAAGAACCTTTCAGAAAATGTGAAGGCCCATATCAGTGATCTGAACGGACAGGTATATATAGATTCTCTTACACACGTAAAAAACAAGGCAGCCTTTTCAAAAATCATTGATGAGTTGCAAGAACAGATGAATGACGGGACTGATAATCTGGAGTTTGCAATCGGTGTATTTGACTGCGATAACCTTAAGGGTATTAATGACAAGTTCGGTCATGATAAAGGTGATATTTACCTGGAAACAGCGTCCAGTACAATCTGTGAGGTATTCACTCACAGTCCTGTTTTCAGAATCGGCGGAGACGAGTTTTCCGTAGTTCTGAGAAATGAGGATTATTCTAACATGGAATCGCTTATTGAACATTTCAATTCAACAACAGAAATGATCAACGAGACTGTTGATGAAGCATGGAAACAGGTAAGGATATCAAAAGGATTTGCTGTTTTCAGCCCGTCCGATGACGAAACAGCCAGTGAAGTCATACAGCGTGCTGATCATCTTATGTATGAAGATAAACGTAGCAAAAAAACACGTAAGTAAACCGGAATATAACAAGGAGTCGTCATGATAAAGGAAATAATAGCATGTTCATTGGCGCTGTCACTTTGTGTGCTCCTAACCAGCAGTACCATCAAAAAATCTTTTCAGCCATCATCTTACCATTCTTTATCTACGATACGTAATATATCCACAGCAGAAGTAGTAAACGAAATGGGAATCGGTATCAACCTTGGAAACACATTTGAGTCCTGCGGTGACTGGATAGACAGTTCAAGCGTTTCAAACTATGAAAAAGCATGGGGAAGTCCTGAGATAACCCCTGAAATCATTCAGGGCTATGCTGATGCAGGATTTGGTGTATTACGTGTTCCTGTTGCATGGTCGAATATGATGGATCTTGAAACATTTGATATATCACAGGACTATATAGACCGCGTCAAAGAAGTTGTCAGCTGGGCTATAGAAGATAATATGTATGTCATCATGAACATTCACTGGGACAGCGGTTGGTGGTCTGGATTCCCGACTGTCAAGGAACGGTGTATGACAAGATATACTCGAATATGGGAACAGCTCTGTGAAAACTTTGCAGAATTCGGAGACAAGCTCATGTTCGAATCACTCAATGAAGAAGGCGGCTGGGAAAGTCTGTGGAACCGATATGGCACGGATGACACCGGGAAGGCTGATTCATACGAACTGCTTAATGAGATCAACCAGAAATTCGTTGATATAGTGCGCAGTTCAGGGGGAAACAACTCTGAACGTCATCTACTTATCGCCGGATACTGTACGGATATTGATCTCACCTGTGACGAGCTATTTAAAATGCCTGATGATCCAGCAAAGCGCTGTGCGGTATCTGTTCACTACTATACTCCGTCAACATTCTGTATTCTTGAAAGTGACGCTTCATGGGGAAAAGCTAGAACCTCATGGGGATCGCCACGCGACCGCAAAGAACTGGAACAGAACATGGACAAAATGAAAAGTTGTTTTGTTGATAAGGGAGTGCCTGTAATTATCGGTGAATTCGGAGCCGTTGCTACAAAGAACAAAACTGAAAGCCAGGTCCGTAATTATAATATCGTAGTCTGCGAGGAGGCTTGCAAACGCGGACTATGTCCTGTTCTGTGGGACATTACCGACGTTTTCTATGACCGAACGATCTGTCAGTTCAAGGACGCAGACATGCTTTATGGAATGATGCAAGCAAAGAACAATGAATCTGAATCAGATGAATAATGCTTAATGCCCGTAGAATCTACGGGCATTTTTTCTGCATTCAACTCCAAGAAGTTTATTCTAAGCATTTTCTGATCATGTTCAACACTGTATGTCTGCACAATTTCAACAGGAGTTAATTATTCGCTTTAAACAAACTTTATCATTCAGCCAAGCAATTATATAAAACCGTTGACCATCCTATATATATTTGATATAATAGACTCAACAGTACAAGCAAAATCTGTTGATAATGTCAAAGCATTATCAATTGCTATATTTTCTGTTATGGAAGGAGTGTTTATATGAAACAACCATTCGGCAAACGTCTCGCCTCTGCGGCTGTGACAACAGTTTTCACCGTGACAACAATAATGGCTGTCATGCCACCGCCCATTCATGCCGCCGATGAGGATAACTTCCTCTACACAGACGACGGATTCGCCTACATCGTCAACAACGAAGGAACAATCACCCTCAAGGGTCGCGACAAGTCAAGAGAGGACGAGTACGACAAAACCAAGATAATTCTTCCTTCCATGATTGACGGAAAATACGTCACTGAAATCGACACTAATTATTTCGGTCACAGCGTGTATGGCAGCAACTCAGTCGTCACCGAGATTGTCCTGCCTGATCATATAGAAAAGATAAACAACTGGTGCTTCAATGACTACAAGGCACTTGATACTCTTGTTATCCCAGCAACGCTGAAAAAGGCTGAGCGCCCATTCACTTACTGCAAGATAAACAAGGTCATCATCGAGGATGGCATGGAAACTATTCCCCCATGGCTTTTCTCCAACACAGACTATATGGGAGAAGTGGTTATTCCCGATTCAGTCACAGCTATCGGTGATAACGCCTTTGAAGCGATATCTGGGTTGAAGGAGATACACCTCCCCGACAGCGTGAAGAGTATTGGAAGTAACGCCATATCGAAGAATCCCGATCTTGAAGTTCTTGACCTTCCTGAAACACTTGATTTCATCGGCTCCGCTGCTTTTGCTGAGAATAAAAAACTCACTTCTGTCACTGTACCAGATACATGGACATTCGGAGAAGGAACAAATGGTTTCTTCCGTAGCAGCGGCCTCAAGGAGATAACCTTCGGTCCGAACAGGACAGAGATTCCCCAAAACATCTGTCTGTACTGTGAGAGCCTCGAAACCATAAACTGGCCGAAGGCTCCAGTGAAGATAGGATCGAGTGCCTTTCAGGACTGTATATCTCTGACTGACCCGAAGATCCCCGACAGTGTTGAACTAATTGAGACATATGCCTTTGCAGACTGTACAGGCATAACTCATCTTGATCTGCCCACGAGTTTGAAAGAACTCGAGCGTTATTCATTCAGATCAACAACCTCGCTCAAGGAACTCTATGTCCCCGTGCAGCTTCCATACCCCGGAGACTACGGTGGAAGTGGTGCATTCTCGTATTCTGGCATTGAAAAGCTCACATATGCCGAAGGCATAACCGAGGTACACGGAAGATTTGCGTACCTTCCCGAGCTGACGGAGGTAATACTTCCGAGCACTCTCCAATATATACATGGCTACTCCTTTGATGGATGCACCAAGCTCGCACACATTGACATTCCTGAAGGTGTAACTGAAATAAACGGATATAATGTATTCAGCGGCTGCAATGAGCTTACTGAGCTAATTCTTCCAAGCACGCTCACTAAATCCAACTGGACCCTGTCTTCTGCACCACATTTACAGAAGGTGATATTCACTGATGGAATTGAAATGATACCTTATCGATGTCTCATCAGCTGCAAAGAACTCACAGATATCACTATTCCTGAAAGTGTAACTGCAATAGATGAGTCAGCATTTGATAGCTGTCCGATAACAAGCATTGAACTGCCGTCAGGACTCACAAAAATCGGCATTGACGCATTCAGCAATACTAATCTTTCTTATCTGTACATTCCAGCTGGAGTAACTGAAGCAAAAATGATAGCCAGAAAAACGAACAATCTCAAGACTGTCCGTATTGGTGACGGAATGAAAACGGTTCCGAATGCTTTTTTATATGAGTGTCCGTCAGTTGAAAAGGTAATTCTGCCTTCAAGTATTGAACTTATCGAGACTGAAGCATTCGCAAAATGTGAATCACTTATCGAAATAGAAGCACCTCAGGATGAGATACCGTTCAAGTCTTCAGCTTTTGACTACTCAGATAATATGTGGGATCAGAGATTCTCATTTGCTGAACAGAACGGACTGTACATGAGCAGTACAGCTTCATCCACTGCAGAAGGTTCACTTATAAACTATTCGATCCATTATTCCATCAATCCACGTTTCCGCGATGTTTTCAGAGAAGGCTCAATCTATATTGATTCCAACTACCGTGACAGCTTTGTCGAAGAGAGCTATGGTGAATCAGCAGTCAAAGATTATGGAAAGCTGCGTTTTGATGTCACAGAACCTGAAGGTACTGTACGCTTCAGTGTACGTTCAGATGCCAAAGCTGAGCTCTGGATAGAGGCATGGATGAAGGTAAAGATGCATCCCGATGAAACATACGGAACAGACTGCAAAAATATCGTAGTTAATAGCATTGATATGTCTCCGCTGACAATTTCTGTTCCCGGTGCTGCAAACACAGCTGATGGCAAGAGTAACTTCAGCGTAAGCGGTACAGGACCTCTTGAGAGCGACATCACTATACGTATAAACGGAGAGAAAAGTATTACTGTTAAATCCAACAAATATACAGGAAGATACAGTGCAAACATCACATACGAAGGCACAGAGACTGAACTGACTGTTGATGCAGTCTGTGGTGAGCTTTCTTCAAAAAAATACCCGATTGCACTGTGCGAGAATTACCCTGAAATAGTCAGTGTCAAGATAAATCACATCAAAGAAACTGACCTGACACCTGCCTTCCAGGAAGGCAAAAAAACATATGTTGCTATAAACCCTAAGTATGATATGACATTTGATGTTGAGGTTTCTGACAACAGCAATATATCGAAGCTCTATGTCACCTCAGAAAAAGGCGGAGAGTTCTCATCACTTCCGCTCGAACTTGACGAAACAACAGGGAAGTGGACAGGCACAGGTAAATTTGCCACCGCTCTCCCTGGCAAGCTTAGTGTTACTCAGGTGCCGAAACAAGAGAAGACAATGCTCGTCAAATCCGTCAAGGACAACACTACATCATACAAGGTCAAGGGTTCCGAGAATGAACTCTCACCAACAGCGGGCAAGATCACAGATCCGAACGATCCTGTAAAAGCCTTCCTTGACAGTGTCAAGACATCAACTGCAATAGCAACAGAAAATAACACGCTGGTACGCTATGACTACACTCCCACTCCAACTTTCAAAAAGGATAATCCTGATATCAGTGAGGTAAGCATCGGCGTATTCCAGAGCATTACAGATTCTGTCGGAATAGGCGGAAAGAACGTTACGGCAAGTGCTATCTCAGATGCACCCGAGGACTATGGATTTACCGAATCAGGTCTTCAGATGACAGATGAAAACGGCGATATACATACCTATTTTGCCATGGTTCTTTCAGAGACAGCTGACGCTGTATCTGTGGCGCAATCGCTCACAATCTCTGATGATGTTTCTTCGATATATGATACCGCGATGGATTTCCTCAGTGCGAAGCCTTATGACTACATGAGCGGTATGATAGTTGTAGACAGAAACGAGTCCACAGGCGAAGTTAAGGCTAATACACAGATCGTATCAAATCAGGAAGCCAAGAAATCGTTTATGGATGAGCATGGTGAATTCATTGGCGGTCAGATTGTTGGTGCAGACATTGCTATCGTTCAGGACGCTCTCAGTAATGTTGCTCAGGATGGCTTGAATGTTGTCGGTGGTGTATTCACTGTATTCAATGCTGGATGTGAAATGGTCGTACACAGCTCTGCTTACAGTATTCAGAGAGATCAGATCAAATACAGCAAGGATCCGTATGTTCAGAAACATCAGAAAGAGTTACAGGCAGAAGCCGAAAACATCTACTTTGGCAGAATGGTAACTACAACGGGTGCAGCATGTGCTGCTGTAGGCGTTGCTTTTGCAGGACTAACCCTCTGGCCAGCCATCATCGCTGGTGGAGTCATTGGTCTTACAGCATACTGCATACAGAACAGTTATAATTCACGTGCAAAGAAACTCGACGGTGTGCTTTACAGAGATCGACGCAAACAGGTAGGCAACACTGCCAATCCGAACTTTATAGCTGACCCAAGTGGATTCATATATGCAGCAGTTCCTGAAAATCGTGTCGAAGGCGCAACAGCTACAATTTACTATAAGGACGATAATGGCAAGGAAATTCTCTGGAACGCAGAGGATTTCGATCAGCTAAATCCGCAGATAACAGCCAGTGATGGTGTTTTCATGTGGGATGTTCCTGAAGGTATGTGGCAGGTAAGAATATCCAAGGAAGGATACACAGACACAGCTTCCGAATGGCTCCCAGTGCTTCCTGTTCAGACAGATATTCATATCAATCTTAAGAGCGAAGCAGCTCCGAAGCTTGAATCCATTGATGCTTTCGCTAACGGCGTTGAAATAAAAATGTCAGAGTATATTGATGACATCACCGCTACAGCCGAGAACATCTATCTCACCGACGTCAACGGAGAAAAGCTAAACTGCAAGATAAAGCTTGTAAAGTCTGAAACAAATTATACGAAGTATTCTGACCGCATACTGCTCATATCTGACAAGGAAAACATCTCAGGTTCTACTCTCACTATTACAAATGGTATGCTAAGTTACAGTGGCATTGCAACAGAGCCTGTTAACCAGAAAATAAATGAAGTTAAGCAGGAACTCCTCGTTGATGATGATCCAGACTTCACACTTGGTGATGTTAATGAAGACGGCAAGATAGACGCTAAGGATGCTTCACTTATACTCGTTGCATACTCCGTAGCTTCAACAGGTGGTGAGTATGGCTTTACAGATTCTCAGAAAAATGCCGCCGAGGTTAATGGCGATGGCAAGATAGATGCAAAAGACGCTTCCGCTATTCTTGCTTACTATGCAATGGCATCTACAGCTACTGGCGATGTTCCAACACTAAAGGATTTCATAAATCCGATAGCAGCATAAGCTAAAAAAAGCTGGTATGGAATCATACTCCATTCTTTAAATCAAATGTACATTACTCTTATATAACGTTTCATTTGTAGTAATATTTGAGCGGATTGATCAAGTCATGTTTCAATCCGCTCTTTTTCTTTATTCAATTCATCTCTGTTCATTATTGACTATTCAGGAAATAATGCCTCTTTGTTTCAGTTCCAAGGCTATTTTTCTGTATATCGGAACATCAACATTATACCTGTCAGCGAGTCTAATGACTTCGCATATAAGGCCATCAATCTCTGACTGCTTATTTTCCGCTATATCTCTTTGCATCGAGGTCGTCATATTAGGCGCCAAGTCTGAAAGTATCCTTAGATTCCGCTCAACAATATCTTCTTCAAAACAGATTCCCATTGCATTAGCAAGTTTATCTATCTCTCTTATCAGTCCGGCAAAGCATTCTCTGATCTCCCCCTCTTTCTGAATGTCACCCGAAGGAACATTGTAGTATAATCCACAGGCTCCCTGAGGAGATACATAAGAAAACTTAAGAAGAGCATCTCTTTTGATATTATCAGACAGTACCCCGTCTATTCCGCTTTCCTTAAGATCAGATTCTATCTCGAGCAGTTCTTCCCTGAAATCTTCCTTATTACGCACTCCGAAGATCACTCGCATGATATCGCCTTTCATCTGAATACATCCGGGTTCCTTCAGTTCTGCAGCAACATATATGCAGCCATCAGTCACCAGCGTATCCGGAAAGAACTTCTGCATCACTGCTCCTGTTCCGAATATGTTCAGAACCGGAATGATAATGGTATTCTTTTCAGCTATGCGCTGAAGATGCGGAATGATTGGATCTACAGAGTATCCCTTGACACACACAAAGATTACATCAGCTCTCTCGTTATAATCCGTTAGTTCTGAAACCTTAACATTACTGAGCAGGAATTCATCTTCAGGTCTTATCACTCTCAGGCCTTTTTCTCTTATAGCTTTAAGATTTTCGCCACGTGCAATAAATGTTACATCTTTTCCAGCTTTGGCAAGATACGATCCTATCGGTCCGCCTGTCCCTCCCGTTCCGACGATAAGATATTTTTTGGGGATGCCTTGGATATACATTTGCTATTCCTCCGATTAAGTATTTCAGTTACTGGTTAACTATTAATTCTTATTTTACCATTAATCCTCCAATTATACAAGTGATGATCATTATATGATTATCTTATCAGGAGCAATCGCTTCAATCAAAAACAAAGGCGGATAATCCGTTTGCCGAATCACCTGCCCTGTAATATTCTTATTTCATTTTCTGCGCGGTCGGATATCCTGGTAAAGCAGCCCGCACTGAGTACAGTACCATACTAATCTTCCAAGACGGAACAACGGAAGATTGAACTGCACATTCCATTCAGGATACTGCTTGAACATCATAAAACTGCTGTCACTCTGATAAACGACAAATGATATAAAATGGTCTTTTGTCATAGAATGATCAGATGAGATAAACAGCTCTCCTCCAATATCCTCAACTTTAAGCATTTCATTTTCTTCTGCTTTTCTAGGTTCTATCGCAGTTAGTTTATTTCCGCAGCAAGAAACTGCTGCATCTGATGTTGCTGTAATAATGTTTCCACATTCCTTACATACAAAGAATTTGAGTTTCTTCATATTTCCGTTCTCACTTTCGTTTTTTTCCAATTCACCACTGAGCAGTACTTTGACATCTATCCCAAATATCTCAGCAAGATCATCCAGTAAAGATATATCAGGACAACCGTTTCCGGTTTCCCATTTTGAGATTGCCTTATCACTGACATTAATACGCTCAGCGAGTTCTTTTTGTGTTAATCCTTGTTCAGTCCGAAATCTTCTTATCAGTTCACCGGTTTTTATCTGATCCATATTCTCACTCCTGTTTTTTTCTTCCGTCCTGACTATATTATATATTAGCAGGCGCCTCACGTCAATCCACGCTCCGTAGAGTTCAACAAATTGAGCTATATAGTGGTATGGTATATAGCTTAGTTTGACTTAAAAATGGAAAGCCGGACTCATCAATCCGGCTTTCCACTCATTATGCTGTTATCGTTTTTTCTTTCTGCTCAGAAGCAACAATAATACCGGAACTGCAAAAAATACGGCATTAACGCTGTCACCTGTTTTAGGGTTATCAGTCTTTGATCCAGATATTGCACTGGTAGTAACAAGTGATGTTGAAGTTGTTGCTGAAGTTGTGGAAGTAGTTGTAACTACAGGCACTTCCGGAACATTTTTTGCATTTATAACTGTATGACGTGTATAATTGTCTGAAGTACGGATAAGATCATATTCAAATTCATTTCCGTCTCTGTAGATAAAGCTGAAACTCGTATCTGCACTGCCTATCGATGTTGAAAGGTAACCTGCATGAGCATAAGTAAAGTCAATCGTTTGTTTATCTGTAGTTATCTCTTTGTAGCTCTTTGGGCTTACCAGTTCATCGCCGCTTGTCAGGAACATCTCTGCTTCTCCTCTTGAATGGTCATGGCCGAAAAGATACATGATATCCATATTGTAATTCTTTGCATAGCTGTTTATAAGTGCTGCGAGTTCATATGACTTATCTATATTATACTGGTTTTCTCCGATCCAGCTGCTTAACTGCATACCGACTCTGTTGACAGATGCAGGATCTATACCTAGTGCGTGAAGCCCTGTATGTGCTGAAATAATAACTAATTCTCCATGATAGTTTTTGGCTGTAGAATCCAGAAAGTTTCTGATATCACCAATCACATTTTCGTATGTGTAGTCGATCGTACCATCTTTTGGTATCATAACCGACTCCTGATTCATGCCATAAACGATAATATTTCTTGCGTAGAGGCTGTTTCTGCCTTTTGATGAGACAGCATCAGATCTTCCGTTAAAGATCTGACCGCCTGAAGGAGGCTGCTTATCATTTGCTCCAAGATCTGCAGCTGATGACATAGCCGAAGCCGCTTCTCCGGAATCGTGATTTCCTGAAACGAAAACTGCATCAAGTCCTCCGAGTTCCGCAACTATGCGTGGATAATACCTGCTCATCATAATATCAGTTTCAGCCTTCGGGCCATTAACGAAATCTCCTGTACAAATAACCAGCGAAGGTATGTATCCCCCTGTGCGTTCTATTATATTTCCGATAGCATCACCGATACGATAATACTCCTCGTGGATATCTGAAAACGTCATTACAGAATCAGGAACAACACCCTTCGCAATAACGAACAGCGCATCTTCAGATCTTTCACGATAACGTATACCTTTATCGTCACTTGCCTCAACAAGACAGTAAACCCGATGAACACCTGCTTTTTTGTCTTTAAGTACATCAGCAGTAAAACACATCTCACTGCAGCTTTGAAGTTCATTATCAACATACCACTTGATACTGTCTAAATGTACATCTCCCAGGCCTACATTAAAAACAGGTGCAGTATAATTGCTGTCCTCGATAACGTAATTCGCTGCGTGAGGCTGACTTATGATACAGCGTTCAAGTTGATCTCCGTTTGTATAAATATCAACTTCTGCTGCTTCCAACTGATTCGAAGTAAATGACAGCGGTTCATCACTTTCTTCATCATATTTCAGATATGAATATGTCCCCGCCTCATTATAGCGCAGAGTTGAACCATAATGGTCCCATACAAGATCTCCGCTGACTGAGCGTGTATATGCATAGCGAACCTTCTCACCGCTGCATACTAAATAATAAAATCCGCCCGGAAGAGATGTGGTAAGTGTAGTATATCGAGGAGTGGAACTTGCTACCATGGTCTGTCTGTAGTAGTTCCAGATACAGCTGCTATTCTCATCATCAGCTATAGTTACTGCCATTTTTTCTCCATGACTGTTTTTTACTGTAATGATATATTCCTTGTCATCGTCAAAATCATTAACCTTATACCACTTCTGTCCGTCAAATATAATAGTACTATTTCCTTCACTCTGAACTTCACTTACCGTGAAATGTACTCCGGAAGCAGCAGAAGCTCCAAGCGGCAGGTACATCATCATTACTATAACAACTGTCACAAAAGCAGCGATCTTATTTATTTTCATGAACGAGTTCCCTCCAACAGAATTGTACTATCATAATAGCATATTCTTCTCAATTATGCAACTATCATTCATGATCCACCATGTTCCTTTAAAAAATAAAGGTTAATAAAGAAAAAGCAGGAAGTTACACAGTTAGTAACATCCTGCATATTCTAGATTATCAAAGCTCGTCCATATGTCCGGCATTTTCCGTACGTTTTTCAAGTTCTTCTTTTCTTATTGCATATGGATCCTTTATTTCACGCTGACGCTTATTCATCTCATACATCGCCTGCTTGACTTCAAAATTCGGAAATCCATCCTGCTGCTCAAGCCAGTGATACTGTTTGTTGTTTCTTATTGAAAAGCAAACGTATGCTATTATAACTGCATATCCTGGTCCGGAACAGATTAAAGCTCCGATAAAGTCACTTAAGCCATCACAATTACTGAGTGCAAATATCAGAAACTGAACCACTATAATAACTAATGAAGCGATTAATAACCTGTTGTCTTTCTTGTAAACGCCTAAAAATCCCAGCACTGAGGCCGCGACCACAAATATTGACGATAATCCGATAAGCAAATTAGCAGTCATAATACCAGTAAAAATGCAAAAAATCGCCATTATCAGATATATTCCATATCCTATACAGGTTAGTGATGAAGTCTTTTTTATCTTTTTCATCATAACCCGGTTCTTACTGTATTCCTGTTCTAGTTCCATAATTTATTCCTTTCTTCATCATACTGCTGTGTTATATATTCTCATATCAAAACATGCACCGCCGCTCGGAGCGTTGAATGCCTGTAAGCTACCTTTCTGAGAAGTTACTATTCTTCTCGCAAAAGCAAGTCCTATTCCATATCCGCTCTTTGATGGTTCACCTGAGCGATAAAAGCGCTCAAAGATATGATCGAGGTCATCACTACCGAAACCACTGCCGCTGTCAGTTATAGTGATTCCTGTATATATCGGAGTTTCTACAGCAGAGATCACTATCTTTCCACCCTCCGGAGTATGCTCCATGCAGTTTTTAAGTATATTCAGCAGAGCCTCTGTGAAATACTGCATATCTCCTTTAAACGACGGTTCTCCTTTTAAATTCACGTCAACAGATATGTCCTTAAGCTCAAGCGATATTGAGATAGGCTCTAAGGCACTGCTGATAAGATCTCTGCACTCTATCTCCTGTTCGCGGAACCTGACAGCGCCGGCATCTATACGTGATAAGCCTAACAGAGTATCGATCAGCCAGTTCATACGTGACAGAAGAGAATAGAGTTCCTGAATATGCTCTGCTTTCTGCTGCTGAGTCAGATTTGGATCTCTCAGCATCTCAACAAGCAGCATCATTGAAGTCAAAGGGGTCCGGAGCTGATGTGCAATATCTTCCATCGACTCCTTCATAAACTGCTTGTCGGAACAGAGCGCTGAGTTCTGCTCACGAAGCTTTATTGTCATCTTATGTATCTCAGCAGTCAGTATGCTAAGCATTCCTTCTTTATAATCAGAAAACGATACGGAATCGCTTCCTTTGAGAATACGGTCGATATCATCACATAGTTTTAAGATCTTTTTCTTTCGCTCATACATTAATATCTCATCTATTGCCATGATTGACGCAGATACTATTACAAGCACTATTGCGGAAGGAATACTGAAAAAAGCGCATATCATTGCTCCTGCTACGGTAAGCAGGATGTGAATTCTCCGGCGTAACTTCTCCGGGCTCATTTATCCACCGCCTTATATCCCATACCACGAACAGTCAGTATGATCGAAGGATTCTGAGGGTCATCCTCTATCTTCTCACGCAGACGTTTCATGTACACATTCATCGTATTGTCTGATACATACTCTCCTGACACTGACCATAACTCCTCCGCGAGGCGGTCACGTGTAAGAAGTTTGTCTTTATTACTGAAAAAAACAAGCAAAAGACGATATTCAAGTGCTGAAAGGAAGAGTTCTTCACCATTCTTTGTTACCAGGCCTCGGGCGGGATCAATGATAACATTCCCGCATGATAGAGCGGAAGATGCCCTGTTATATTTTCGCATTGCGTTTTTCATACGCGCAACAAGTTCACGCGGACGGAAAGGCTTGCTGATATAATCATCAGCACCGACCTCAAATCCGGCGACTGTACAAGCTTCGTCAGCTGAGGCAGTAAGGAATATCACAGGTATCTCCGACGCAGATTTGATTGCAGCACATACTGTAAAACCGCTTCCGTCTCCAAGCGAAAGATCAAGCAATACACAATCGAACATATCATTCTCAAAAGCTTCGATTCCGGAAGCCTGTCCTGTAGCGTGTACGACAGTAAATCCCTCTGATGTCAGGAACAGAGAGAGATTCTTTGCAAGCTGTATATCATCTTCGACAAGAAGGATCTTAGGCATATCATCACCTACAATTTGTGTTTTATTTCATATTAACAGTATATCATAAGTCAGAAAATTTAGCAAGCCACATCAAATTAAATTGGTTAAGTGACATAATTGTAATGGAAAAGTCACGCTAAAGTAATATTGACATGTTAAAATGAAGATAGTAAAAAAGCGGCTTGTCTGCACGGGAGGTATATATATGGAACTG
>JAGCYM010000001.1 GCA_017960805.1 Ruminococcus sp. | reverse complement strand
TCTTGTAGGTGCGAACTCACCGAGCTTGTGACCTACCATATCCTCTGTTACATATACCGGAACGTGCTTACGACCATCATGTACAGCGAATGTGTGACCAACAAAGTCAGGGAAAATTGTGGAAGAACGGCTCCATGTCTTAAGAACCTTCTTCTCGCCTGCCTCGTTCATTGCAACGACCCTCTTCAGGAGAACTTCCTGGACATAAGGTCCCTTTTTGATACTTCTACTCATTTATCAAGTTCCTCCTTTCAGATTACTTGCCGTTGCGGCGCTTTACGATGAACTTATCAGTTCTGTGATGCTTCTTACGTGTCTTGTAACCAAGAGCAGGTTTGCCCCAAGGAGTTACAGGTCCGGGACGACCAACAGGTGACTTACCTTCACCACCACCGTGTGGGTGATCACAAGGGTTCATAACAGAACCACGAACAGTAGGTCTCCAGCCCATGTTTCTTACACGACCAGCCTTACCGTAGTTAACGTTCTCGTGATCAATGTTTGAAACCTGACCGATAGCAGCCTTGCATCCGATCGGAACCTTTCTCATCTCGCCGGAAGGAAGTCTGATAAGTGCATATGCGCCTTCCTTACCCATGAGCTGAGCCTGGTTACCAGCACTTCTAACGAGCTGTGCGCCCTTTCCGGGATAAAGCTCAATAGCGTGAATAAATGTACCAACAGGGATGTCCTCAAGCTTGAGAGCGTTACCTGGCTTGATATCTGCCTCAGGACCGGACTCAACCTTGTCGCCAACCTTCAGACCGTTAGGAGCGAGGATGTATCTCTTCTCGCCGTCCTCGTACTGAACGAGAGCGATGAATGCGCTTCTGTTGGGATCATATTCAAGAGTCTGAACAACTGCAATCATGTTGTCCTTGTCACGCTTGAAATCTATAACGCGGTACTTTCTTCTGTTACCGCCGCCTCTGTGGCGAACTGTAATTCTGCCGTAACTATTTCTTCCTGACTTCTTCTTCATAGGCTCGAGAAGGCTCTTCTCAGGCTCTACCTTTGAAAGTACTGAATAATCAGTAACTGTCATCTGACGTCTGGAAGGAGTAGTAGGCTTGTAGGTTTTAATAGCCATTTCAATTTTCTCCTTTAATGCGTTTTCGCGGGAGCATTACTCCCATACTTTTTCTTCCTTTTTAAAAGGTACTATTATTAATACATACCCTCGAAGAATTCGATAGCCTTTGAATCCTCAGTAAGAGTTACGATAGCCTTCTTCCAAGAAGAAGTCATTCCTTCGTATCTGCCAAGGCGCTTAGCCTTGCCGCTTACGTTCATTGTGGTAACCTTGTCTACCTCAACGCCGAAGAGTTTCTCTACAGCTTTCTTGATCTCAGGCTTTGTAGCATCCTTAGCTACTTTAAAGGTGTACTTGCCTACCTGCAGACCGTCCATTGACTTTTCTGTGATAACGGGCTTGAGGATGATATCCTGTGCTGCTTTCATTATGCGTACACCTCCTCGATCTTTCCTACGGCATTCTTAACAACGATGAACTTGTCATAGTTGAGGATGTCGTATACGTTAAGTGTATTTACAGCGGCTGTCTTTATGCCGGGAATGTTTGCTGCGCTCTTTATTACCTTAGCATCTGCTTCAGCGGTAACGATGAGTGCCTTGCCCTCTACGCCGAGTGCCTTGAGCATCTCTGCAATGGTCTTTGTCTTGTAGCTGTCAAGTGTGAGAGCATCAAGAACGATCATGTTGTTATCGAGGACCTTTGTGGAAAGAGCAGACTTCATTGCGAGTCTTCTTACCTTCTTATTAAGAGCATATCTGTAATCTCTGGGCTTAGGACCAAGAGCAACACCGCCGTGGTACCACTGAGGAGCACGTATTGAGCCCTGTCTTGCATGACCTGTACCCTTCTGTCTCCAAGGCTTTCTTCCGCCTCCGCTTACTTCTGTTCTTGTAAGTGTGGACTGTGTGCCCTGTCTCTGGTTTGCAAGATAATTAACTACCATTGCGTGCATTACAGCTTCGTTAGGAGTAATACCGAAGATCTCATCATTGAGCTCTGTCTCGGATACCTGCTTGCCAGCCATATCAAATACTGAAATTGTAGACATTAACGTTTCCTCCTTCCTTAAGCCTTAACGCTGTCAACGATATATACGATTCCGCCCTTAGGACCAGGAACTGCACCCTTGATAGCGATGAGATTGTTCTCTACGTCTATTTTAACGATCTCGAGGTTCTGAACAGTAACCTGCTCTGCACCCATGTGACCAGCCATGCCCTTACCCTTGTAAATTCTTGAAGGGGATGAGCAAGCACCCATTGATCCAGCCTGTCTGTGAACAGGACCTGTACCGTGAGTTTCCTTAAGTCTGTGCTGGTTGTGGCGCTTGATTGCACCTGCGAAGCCCTTACCTTTGCTAGTACCGATAACGTCGATTGCGTCACCTACTGCAAATGTGTCAGCCTTGATGATGTCGCCAACGCTAAGTGCATCGCAGTCATCGAGTCTGAATTCCTTGAGGTTCTTCTTGCAAGCTACGTCAGCCTTGTCGAAGTGACCCTTCATGGGCTTGTTCACTCTCTGAACCTTAACGTCGCCGTAACCGAGCTGAAGTGCAGCGTAACCGTCGTTCTCAACAGTCTTCTTCTGAACTACAACACATGGGCCGGCTTCAACAACTGTTACAGGAATAACCTTTCCTGCCTCGTCGAAGATCTGAGTCATACCGATCTTCTTGCCGATAATGCCTTTCTGCATATCATTTTCCTCCTATTAGGTTATTGGTTGACAAAGGTTGTCAACATGACCGACGGACTACCGTCATTCCGCATCCCGAGCGGTAATTTCAAGCGTAATACAGGTTAATTACTTAACCTCCATAACAACGTCTACACCTGCGGGAATCTCAAGCTTTTCGAAAGCAGCTGATGTCTTGTCTGTAGGACGGAGAACATCGATAAGTCTCTTGTGAGTTCTCATCTCAAACTGCTCGCGGCTGTCCTTGTACTTGTGTACTGCGCGAAGGATTGTAACAACTTCCTTATCTGTGGGGAGCGGGATAGGACCCGAAACTCTCGCACCGCTTCTCTTAGCCGCCTCAACGATCTTAGCTGCAGCGATGTCTACTGTAGCGTGATCGTAGCCTTTGATCTTGAATCTGATCTTTTCGTTGACTGCCATGATTTCGCCTCCTTGAAAAATTTTGGGGACGCTTCTTGGGATTCACACGTTTCCGTGTGTTTCATGCTTGACCGTATGAAAAAAGCCCGAAAAATCGATATTTTCCGAGCCGCGTTCAGACATATTGAGACACAAAGTGAGCATAACTAGCGCATACGCAAGCTGCGCTGTTATCTAACACGAACTGTGTTCATTATCCCATTCGCCCGGTTTAAAATCGGACATACTCCACGGAAATTCCCTGACATACCGCCAGCAACCTTCCGCTTCCTCGCATATCTTTTGCAGTCGCGCACGATTCAGGGTGCGCTCAACATTGACAATTATACCATATACTGAGAAGAAAAGCAAGTATTGGCAGATTTTTGTGTGTAGAACTTTACAAAAAACCGCCATCACTTTTTGTCTATATTCAACAATCCACAATATGTTGCGTCTAGAGGCATTTCTTCACCCTATATATCCGCAAAAAGAGGCGGAAAACCGCCTCTTAAATAATTATTCTTTGTTTTTATCGCGTTCTTTCTTTTCTTCTGTCATGTTTTCAGTGTTGAGGAAGGACGCAGGATCATAACAGATACCCTGATAACGGACTTCAAAATGGCAGTGATCACCAAAGGAGTTACCAGTATTACCGACAAATCCTATAAGCTGTCCCTTCTGAACATACTCTCCCTCTACAGCATATACTGATATCATGTGCCCATAAACTGTAGCATAGCCATCAGGATGCTCTATCATTACAACGTTTCCATAACCGCCTGAGTTCCAGCCCGCAGATACAACCTCTCCCTCTTCAGCCGCATATATCTCTGTCCCCTCCGGAGCAGCAATATCAATGCCCTTGTGGTTTCTGTCACTGATGAAGGTATCACTTACCCAGCCACCGTCAACAGGCCATCCCATCTGTCCGGTACCGGTCATAGGCTGTCCGAAGAAACAGGTATCAGGATCATCCGGCATAGCTGAATATGTTCCGTAACCGATAACTTCCATTACAGGATTCTTTGTTATGTTGTTGCTGATAATCTTGCGCGAAGATTCAATACCATCAATATAGGTTATCTCTATCTTGCTCTCTTTTTCGCCACGTTCACCCTTAGTAAGGGTAGAAACGACGCCGACATTAAGCGCACTCGTCTCAACCTCTATAGTCTCATAATCAAGGAATGAAAGTGTGTCCATCTCTCTGATGTACTGTATAGGCAGGAAGCTCTCTGTCTGGATGACATTGATCATCTGACCATCCTTTAGTGTCGTATTTACATCCGGATTAAGCTCGTTGAATTTTTCAAGAGTCATGCCATACTTCTGAGCTACTGTAACAACGTTATCTCCAGCCTGAGCAACATAAACACGCTGTCTCTCCTTCTTGGAAGTAAGCTTTTCGATAGTTTCTTCCTCAGACTTCACACTGTTGCGAAGATATATTCCCTTTGTATACTCTATCTTGTTGACATAGGAAACATCTCTGACTATACCCTTGACATCATAGTTCAGAAGCTTGTCCTCAAGAGCATCCTCGATTGCCTTCTTGTTATTTACAGCTCCCGTAAATGTTCCGTCGATATATATTCCATACGCCTCTGTTAGATCCTCATCAGAAGCCTCGATCATCTTATCTGCGAGCTGTCCTGCGGTTATGAACTTATCATCGTCAGAAATAACCCGCAGCGAAAGCTTTGCCGACATATCCAGAGCCTCTTCGTTCTTCGAGTAGGATACTCTCTGCTTGACATCACGTGCAGCGGAATCAAAGTCAGATTCCGCAGAAATAATACCGATCTCGTGACCGTTATACTCAACTGCAATGCCATATTCCAGACCAGAACCGAAACGCACCACTCCGACAAGAAATGCAATGCACAGTATCGGAAGTGTATAGTTGAACGCAGTATAAACAACTCCGTTTTCTCCGAAAAAAAACGATCCTATAAATGTAACAAGAGCAGTGATATATTCTTTCTGCCCTTCTTTCTTTGCTTTACGTACTTTGCGTGTAAGCTCGTTCGAGAGCTTGACACGGCTTCTGAAAGATTCGGTTAATTCTTTCCAGAGCCACAGTATGCCGCTTCCGAGAGACTTGATCATATCCCATAACTCTACGGCTATGAATTTCAATACTTTTATCACAGCGAGCAGTATCGCTGCTATGAATTTGAATGTGCAGTTCGCTGCATGAACAAATAGACTTGTCGCGCCGCTTGCTGCTTTATCGAAAACGCTCAAAAGCGATACTCCTCTCCATAGTGTTACTGTTATATTATAACGTATTTTCTAAAAAATACAACGCCAAAACTCAGCGAATCCTGTCGGCAGATTGGAATTTTGTAGGCCTGCACAAAAATTCCAATAGATTTAGCTTACTGAATCAACAATAATAGCGATTGTAAAAGGTATCAGAACAAACGTCTTATATCATCTGTTATCTCTGACTCCACTGTAACAACTTCCTCGCTCAGAGGAAGCTTTATCACCAGTTTTCCACAATGAAGCGCCTGCCTTTGTATTTCTGTCAATCTGCCTCCATACATATCATCTCCTGCAAGAGGATGCCCGATATACGAGAAATGAACACGTATCTGATGTGTCCTTCCTGTCTCAAGGCGTATTTCAAGAAGGGAATACTTGTCATTATAAGTTATTCTCTTATAATGTGTTACAGAAGGCTTGCCATCCTCACGCACGCAACGCACTATCACACTTTCACGTTCACGGGCAATCGGTGCGTCTATAGTTCCTTTCGCATCAGTCACACCCTCAACGGCAGCATAATAAACCTTCTCAAAGCTACCCTGAAGAAGATTCGCGGCATGAGCATCCTTAGCAACCAGACACAATCCGGAGGTATCACGGTCAAGACGATTCACAGGCCGGAATGTAAGTTCAGGATAGAGATAGGCGAAATAATTAGCCAGGGTATCTCCCCTGTGTCTGTGTGATTCATGCACCGGCATAGCAGCCGGCTTATTGAATACAACAAAGCTTTCATTCTCATAAGCAATCGGAACACAAAGTGACGGATTAGGCTCAGCGGCTGAATTCTCATCCATATCTAGAACTATGATATCTCCTGCCCTGACAGTGTCAACGCTTCTTATAGGCTCTCCGTTACAGGTAAGCCCACCGTCACGATGCTTCAGTTTTTTAAGCAGTCTTGCGGACACACCATTTCTTCCACGGAGAAATTCCTCCAGCGACATCTGCTCTTCCGTATCAACTATAAATTTCAGTTCAGCCACAGTGTCACCTCATTCTTCAAACTACGCGCCGCATTGCCGACCGCGCATACTCATCCTCTTTTATGAATATAGATATTCCTGTCGCAAACGCAGCCCAAAGCTCAGGAAGAAAAAAAGGCATTCCGATAACTGTCAGAATCGGAAGAGAATATAATGCTGAAAGCGCTATTAGCAGACGTTTTCTGCCGCGCATAAATCCAAAAGCCATGAACACACAGGACAGCGGACTCCTCTCGGGATACTCCGCTAGGATAAACGGAACAGGTACCATGCTCAAGCGGATCGAGAGCCAGAAAACAACAGAAAGAACTGCAAGCACTGACATATTCGCAGCCACAAGGAGTTCATTTTCGCTTCCACCGTCGGAAAGAAGAAAGTATATATAAGCTCCGGATAGCGAAGCTGGGATAAGGGCTGAAAAAGAAACCGCTCGTCCAATTACATAAGCCTTGATGCTTCGACGTACAAAACTTCCGTTAAGCAGTAATTCCGAGGCTGATATCAGACCACTTCCGTCAGTTACCATACCACGCAGCTTTACTGCCGATACGCAGGTTAAAGGAGCCACTATTCCCCAGCGAAGCAGTGTAAGTAGCACGACAATGATCAGCTGTCCGAAATATCCGCCCGTAAATAATTCAGCCGGACTCATAGCTTCAAAATACAGAAGCAAGCTGAAAAAAGAAGCTTCAGCCAACCTGAAAAACAGGATACCGACAATAGGCGGAAGGCAAATAAGCAACAATTCAGTTCGTCTTCCGCGGATTCTTTTTCGAGTATATCCCAAGAGTTCTAAGACGCTCATTCATACACCCCACATTCACGTTTAGTATGTGAGGTTTATGGAATATTATTCAAATTCTTCGTCATCAATCCGCTCATAAGGGCAGTAGCCAAGTATCTCAAAGCACTGAGAATTCAACCACATCTGCGCCGTTACGAGTATATCAAATCCCCCGCCGGCCTCGGTAGTAATCTGAGAAGGATTAAACTTTGGTATTCCGAAACCAGCCAGCATATTGGATATTACACCTGCATGTGTTATTAGTGCACAGTGAGTCAGTCCGCTTTCCATCATATCAATTATAATGTTATGAAGTCCAGTGTATGTACGGGCAGTCATCTCCTCAAGGCTCTCCCCTTTCGGAGGGCGCGCATCTTTCCCACCCTTGAGCCATGCTTTATAATCGTCACGGTTTATAAGCTCATCCACACTCTTTCCGTCGAACTCACCGAAATCCAGTTCCCTGAAATCATCAACAGGTACTATTTCTGTTTCAGGGAACAAAATATCCGCTGTCTCTCTGCATCTGAGGAGCGGTGAAGTGTACACCCTATGTACGGATGGATAATCAAACTCATCCATTTTTGATGCAAGATCAGCTGCTCCCTTCGGAGACAGCGGCATATCAGTCTTTCCTATATATATCCCCTTTTCATTAGCCTCGGTCAGACCGTGGCGGATAACACTGATTCTGTATCCTTTCATATTTAGCTCCTTCTCATTATGCAAAACCGCCAAAAACCAGCGTATTTTTTATAACCGTTGGTAAATGTTACAAATTAAGCCTTAAAAATCGGCTATATTTCCATAATTCAACATATTTACAAGTTATACAGTATGTATTATAATAATATTACAGCAAAAATATACTTATTGTATCTAAAATATTATATATTAGGAGGGAATCCCCATGAATTCAGACTTCGCACGTATCATCACTTTACAGAGAAAAGAACGTCATATCAGCCAGAAGCAGGCTGCTGCAGATCTTGGAATTTCACAGGCTCTGCTCTCTCACTATGAAAAAGGAATCAGAGAATGCGGTCTGAACTTCCTTGTCAAGATAGCCGACTATTATAATGTTTCCTGCGACTATCTGCTCGGACGTACTCCTGAACCGGAGGGCAAGGTAATTACAATTGAGGATATCCCTGATGACGACGGCAACAACACACTCAAGATGCCTTCACCTGAGATCATCAACTTCAACAGACGTATCATTAACAATTCTATCAGTCTGCTCTTCTCCCTTGCTCAAAAGGCAAACAGCATTACGCTCATTAAGGAAGTTTCGTCGTACCTAATGCTCTCAGTATACAAACTCTTCCGCATCGTTTACAATGCAAATCCCCATAACGACCAGAAGCTCTTCCGCATACCAAAGGTTATAGCAAACGACAGTTCAAACGCCATTATCTCAATGAGCGAAGCTGATATAAAGGCCGCTTCAAGCGGTATCGCACTCGACGGAAACGACTGCATAGACAATTTTGACACTCTTTACATAACAACTTCTACCCTGCAGAAGGACTATGCACAGTACTCATCTTCACTTCTCAACCTTATAAAACGAAGTGAGGAAAGTATCGCACGTACACGTTCAAAATATCACGGAAACGGTGAAAACAACCGCGGATATTAAGAACAAGCACTTCAAGACTTTATATTTTACCCCTGCTCATGCAGGGGTATTTTTATTGCGTCGATGCGTTTACAGCAATCCTTATCATATTCGAGTTTATCTCAGCAGAACCAAAATGACCTGTTGATTCATCACAGGACAGAATAAGCTGAAGGCCGCTCATCTCCGGTGTCTCATCTGCGAGAGTCACCAGTTCAGAAATCTTACACATAGTGTATCCTGTTTTCATAGCGGCAGCTGTTTCGGTATTTGGAAATATCATGAAATAATTCTTTCCTTTATATGGCGCAATAACAAGCTGCATGTCAAAACCGCCATTTGCATTCTCTATAGCATCGCCTGTAACAGCTGCAAGAACTTCTTCGTCATTCTTAATCATATCTGCAATCTTAAGTCCTACAGCAAAATCAACAGACTGACCGTCAAAATCATCATTGAGGCGTGAAACCTTTCGGAACAGGGCCACAAGTTTTTCAACACTATTCATAGTATCACCTACTAAAAAAGATATGTTTAATTATACCATGAACGGCCGGAATTGTCAATTTTTCGGCTTCTGTCTATAGTCTTTATTCATTCAGAGAAGAACAATCAACTGATCTGATACACTCTGACTCATGATTCATCAAAAAAAGTGACTGCACATTTTTGCGTGCAGTCACCATTTTAATTATGCGTTCATACCGAGTTCAATAGCCTTGTAGTTATTTGGGAGAAGTGCAGCCTTTTTAGGAGGAACAACCTTCTCGATAGCCTTCTTCATAACATCAAGTGAGCAGATATTTGTCTCCTTAAGAAGCTTGCCAAGAAGAATAATGTTTGAACCACCCTTAAGCTCATTGTCATCAGCCATCTGCTGAGACGGGATACCAAAAAGGCTGATATCTGTTCTGTCAGTATTAGCTTCGATCATTGAGCTGTCGAAGAATACCTTACCGCCAGGACGTACATCCTTGACAAACTTGTCAAATGAAGGCTGATTCATTACGATGAGAAGATCAGGAGTAAGTACCAGTGGTGAACCAATCGGCTCATCAGAGATACATACTGAACAGTTACATGTACCGCCTCTCATCTCAGGACCATATGAAGGAAGCCAAGAGAGCTCCTTGTTGTCCATAAGTCCGCAGTATGCGAGAATCTTACCAGCGAAAAGGATTCCCTGTCCGCCGAAACCTGCAAGAAGAATTTCAGTTGTAGCCATTATTCATTTCCTCCTTCTGCGGGGAATACGCCCTCTTCAACGTCCTTATATACGCCCAGAGGATAATAAGGAATCATCTCATCCTGGAGTCTCTTTATAGCCTCAAGAGGAGTAAGGCCCCAGTTTGTAGGACATGTTGAGAGAACTTCTACGATTGAGAAGCCCTTGCCTGCCTTCTGATTCTCAAAAGCCTTACGGATAGCCTTCTTTGCGTTCTTGATATGAGGAACGCTGTCAACAGCAACACGCTCAGCGTAAGCTGTACCTGTGAGCTGAGAAAGCATCTCACAAACCTTTACAGGGTAACCTGCAAGCTGTGGGCTTCTTCCGAAAGGAGTTGTCTGTGTAACCTGACCAGGAAGAGTGGTTGGAGCCATCTGTCCGCCTGTCATACCATATATAGTATTGTTGATGAAGATAACAACGATATTCTCGCCTCTTGTAGCTGAGTGAACAGTCTCTGCTGTACCGATAGCTGCGAGGTCTCCATCACCCTGATATGTAAATACAAACTTGTCAGGATTTGTACGCTTTACACCTGTAGCAACAGCCGGTGCACGTCCGTGAGCAGCCTCGATCATATCGCAGTTGAAGTAATCGTAAGCCATAACGGAGCATCCAACAGGACATACGCCTATAGTATCGCCCTCGATACCCATCTCGTCGATAACCTCAGCGAGAATACGGTGTACAATACCATGTGTACAACCAGGGCAGTAGTGTGTAGGCACATCAATGAGTGCATGGGGTCTTTCAAATACAACTGACATCAGAGTGTACCTCCTATTCTCTTGATTTCTCCGAGCACCTCAGTAGGTGTTGGGATAACGCCGCCTGTTCTTCCAAAGAACTCAACAGGCTTTGAGCAGTTGATAGCGAGCTTGATGTCGTCTACCATCTGACCCATGGACATCTCGACGCTGAGAAGAGCCTTTGCATTCTTAGCAGCCTCGTTGATTTCCTTTACAGGGAAAGGCCAGAGTGTCTTAGGACGGAATAAGCCAGCCTTGATTCCCTGCTCTCTTGCAGTATTTACAGCAGACTTTACAACTCTTGCTGTAGCACCAAAAGCACAGAGAAGGATATCACAATCCTCTGTGAGGTAAAGCTCAGCTTCTGTCTCAGTCTCCTTGATAATATCATACTTCTTATAACGCTCAACAATAGAGTTCTCGAGCTCATCAGGCTTGAGGTAAAGAGAGTTGATGATGTGGTGGTCTCTTGAATTCTTATGACCGTTTGCAGCCCAGCCGCTCTTATCATATGCATCAGGATTGATCTCAGGGAATGAAACAGGTTCCATCATCTGACCGAGAAGTCCATCGGCAAGGATCATTGCAGGCATACGATACTTGTCAGCACGGTCGAAAGCCTTTACTACGTAATCAACCATTTCCTGAACAGAAGCTGGAGCATATACGAGAAGCTGGAAGTCACCGTGACCGAGAGCCTTAGTAGCCTGCCAGTAATCAGCCTGTGAAGGCTGGATTCCGCCAAGACCAGGGCCGCCTCTTTCAACATTTATTATAACAGCAGGAAGATCTGAACCTGCGATGTAGGATACGCCTTCACTCTTGAGTGAAATTCCGGGAGATGAAGAAGATGTCATAGCACGAACGCCTGTTGAAGCAGCGCCAAGTACCATATTTATAGCAGCGATCTCAGACTCAGCCTGAAGGAATACGCCACCTGCCTTATGCATACGCTTTGCCATATAAGCGGCAAGCTCTGTCTGGGGAGTGATCGGGTAACCAAAGAAGCACTTACAGCCTGCTCTGATAGCAGCCTCAGCGAGGGCCTCATTACCCTTCATAAGATTTCTTTCCAAAGCTTAACAGCTCCTTTCGATGATAGGTAATATTTTACTTTTCAATTACAATTGCACAGTCGGGACACATAGTCGCGCACATAGCACAGCTTATACAAGCATCCTGATCAGTACATTCAGCGTAGAAGTAACCCTTCTTATTACGCTTTTCCTTCTGGAGTACCACAATTTTCTTTGGACAGGCAGCAGTACATAGTCCGCAACCCTTGCAGCGCTCAGTGATAACTGTCATTTTTGCCATTCTTTTCACTCCCTTCGCATAACTCTTATTGTACTGACGGATCAATTCCGTCTTTTTTGTCATTATAATATGTATAATTCACACCATTATCTGTCCCACGGAAGCTTGACATACACCTTTATAGGCAGAATATCTTTTTCTTCAGCAGTGCAGTATTCCTCAGGACAAGTTGTAAACGCAAGCGGAAGGCCGGTTTTCTCAGCAACACTTTCTGCGAATTCTGCAGATTGCTTCACTATATCACTTGTCGTCTCACGTCCGAGATTGGTGTTGTTTACAATTGCGGTATGCTTCATTCTTGAAGCCGCCTCTATCTCATACATCAGTGTCACCGCCTCATCTGCGTTCGAAGTGAGTGTACGGCGCTGATTTATAACATAGAGCATATCTATCTCTTCAGAGAATCTCTCGAGCATGGCTTCGGCATAACGGCCCAGGGCTGTAGCTCCCGCGTCATCGCCTCCGACATCTATTATAAGGCAATCCTCATTGATCGCAAGCTGCTCAATATCAAACTGTATTGAAGGAACATCAAGATTGGTGTTTGCAAAATCCGGAGCAATAAGCTTAATGCCCTTATTCTCGAAAAGCTCCTTGAAATCGGCTGTACGGAAATAGGGATTTACTAGGTCAAGATCAACAACTGCGACCTTCTTTCCCTCCTCGGCAGCTTTAACAGCTAGATTAACTGAAAGGTTTGTCTTGCCACTTCCGTAATGACCGGTTATAATAGTAATTTTCTTCATACAATTCCTCTTTAAGGCTAAAAAAATCCTGTAACTTATATTATACCACTTTACATCAGCAAATGCAAGATTTTTTTATTGGCTAAAAAGTGTTCTCTATCCATTATGTCACAGAGAATGTTATTATCATAAATTATATATTGACACCTTCAGTTCATTCCCTTATAATAAATATAATAAATCCGCCGTAGGAGGGGTCGAATATGATTTTAAAAAGGATAGCAGCGTCCATCATATCTGGATGCCTTATTGCTTCACCTTTACAGGTTTACGGGAATGATAATGTATTTTCTCCTATTATTGGTGTTGCTGAAAACTCATCATCACTAGGCGATGTTAATGAAGATAGCAAAATAGACTCCAAAGATGCTACAGAAATTCTTTCTGAATATTCTTCTCTTTCTACTGGGGGCAGCGGTTCTTTTGATGAGAAGAAGATAACCTGTGCTGACATCAATTTTGATACCAATATAGATTCTAAAGACGCTTCGTTAATTCTTGGCTATTATTCATATGTTTCAACAGGTGGAAGCGAAAGCATAGAGTCATATCTGCAGTCTTACCAAACTCCGACAACAACGACTACTAATACAACACAATCCACAACAACTACTACGACTACTACCACAACAATAGCAACTACTACAACTACTTCCCCTGCATATGTTGAATATCATTTCAGAAGCAAAAAATATCTTGAAGATCACTTCGCAAAACATGGAAGCGAATTTGCAGATGATTTTGGTTACAATACTGCTGAAGAATATGAAAAAGGCGCTAACAACGTTATTAATTCGCCAATTGCTCTCCACAAAACCGAAAAGGAAGACGGTGACTTCGTATTCTATATAGAATCAACAAACGAATTTGTTGTTCTGTCTACTGATGGATATATCAGAACTTACTTCCGTCCAAGTTCTGGCAAGAGTTACTACGACAGGCAATAAATCTATTCTGATCAGACAATCGAGTAGGAGGCGGCAAATAAGCCGCCGACCTCTCACACCACCGTGCGTACCGTTCGGTACACGGCGGTTCAATCAACTTAACAAGTAACACACCTTTCGGTGTAGTAATCTAACATTGAGACTAATCCAAATCGGGT
>JAGCYM010000106.1 GCA_017960805.1 Ruminococcus sp. | reverse complement strand
GATAAACGTCAGTGCAGGCTCGGCAATTATAGAAAGCATATCCGCCTATACTGGTCACACTTTCAGGAATGGTAACAGAACTGAGCGATGTGCAGTGTGAGAATGCAAAATCGCCTATTGAAGTCACGCCTTCGGGGATCGTGACAGAAGTGAGCGATGTGCAATTAGAGAACATCTCTTTGCTTATTGCGGTCAAACTTTCTGGGAGTGTGACCGAACTGAGCAAGCTACAATTATTGAATACCAGTTCGCCTATTGAAGTCACGCTTTCTGGGATCGTGACTGAAGTTAGCATTGAACAATCCTGAAACGTTCTTTTGCCTATGGATGTTACGCCGCTTTCAATCTCAACAGATTTGATAAGAGAACGAAAATCATACCACGGTGCTTTATCGTAACTATATTCAAATAATTTCCCTGTGCCGACGATACTCAATTCGCCTGAAGTGTCAAGTGTCCATACAGCGCTGGGACCGCACTTACCTGACTCGAGTGTCGCTGCATTAGCCGTGATAGCTAAATCCGACAGCGGCTTCTGGAAGCCAAACCACGACGGCATAGAACCCGCAGTCAGCATTGCTGCTACCACGACGGCGGCAGTTTTTTTCAATATTCTGTTCATGTTCATCCTCCCTTGAGCTGATTATAAAAAGGCGCACAGGGCATAGCTATCCCTGTGCGCTGAATAAACTATTCTGTTGTGATCTGATTCTATGATATATACATAAACTAAACATCTCATAGCCCGTTCCTCACATAATACGTTTTTCCTGCTGGTGTCTTATGTTGATAGTGATGCTTTTTTGCCTGCATGATACCTGTGAGCTTGCCACATCTTATGTCTGCTTTTCAATATCAAAGACTGCAGAAGCACTGCAATTATTGCACCTGATTCGTATCATCTGACTGAAGTTTCCCATTTCTTTCCGCAATCACAGTCTTTAATAAACGTAGTTCAGTCCATTTGAAACGGAGTGACAATTATAGAGCCATCTCTGCCGCTCATACCAATATCGAAATAATGAACATTTCCATGTTCGTCAACGTAGCTAAAGCCATATTTGGGTATGATCTCGGGTATTTCGACAATAGGGGTAAACGATCTGCCTTTCTCAAGACTCGGAAGTTCCATAACACATTCTGTATCAAAAGTGATATCACCGTTTTCTTTTATCTTGCTGTCCGAAAGCTTCAGAAGCTTAATGTCAGTGACATCAGCTCTTGCAGTAAGCTCTATAGTAACCGGATCGTTGTATTGCACACCGTAGTATGTAAAAGTTCCTGTTTCCGCACTGACAAAGCTCGGTTGAAGGTCACCAGCAAATATATACTCTGTATCAATGCCGTCTTCAGTATAGATCATTCTTCCAAACCTGTTCTGATCTCTATGAACATATCTTCCGTATGTAAGTCCGCTTTCGTTATCCATCAATGAAAAACTGTCGGGAAGGTCTCTGTCCGTATGTATGAGATTTCCATAAAGTATCTCTCCGTTTCGGGAGAGCGTAAACTCATTGTTAACTATGTATAGCGACTGCTCACGGTCTGTTGACTCCCAATAGCCAAAAAGCCTGTAAAGCTCCGTTTCGATATCGCCGCCGTCTCCACGCATCTCAGTCGTTATCTCTGTAGTAGCTGTAGTTGTTGTGATACTCGTGGATGTTGAAATGCGAGAGGTTGAATTGCTTTCAGCCGAAGACACCTCAATCTGAGCTTTTTCAGATGTCATCGTAGTATTGACAGATACTGTTGTATTGCTTGAAGTAGTTGTTGATTCAGGCGTTTCATCGGAAAAATGTCCACAGCCTGAAAGAGATGCTGCAATAAGAATTGTACAAAAGGAAATAATGCTTTTTCTCATCGGTATCCTCCTTAGAAAAATCTGACTTCAATATCAGCTGCTCATTATACAGTCCATTACATTTTACTTAATACAAAGTCTTTTTTTATAATTTCGTGCAGAAAAAATGTGCTAAAGCAGAGCGTGCTGTTTGCTCAGTGCTTTAATGGTTTGTGAGAACTATTTGTTAATTATTTTCTAATGTTTATCGTTATGATATCACAGACTATGAGAAAAGTCAATACATTCAGCAATATTGTATCATATCAGCAGCTTGCATCCTTGTATATTGGCAGGATTTGAAAAACGAGGTTTTAAATATAACAGGCGGTAATGAATCTAAGAAGGGGAGTACACCTCTGTATTAATATAGCCTTTCCCTTGTGTCAGAATATATGATCCGAGCCTTTCTTTGTGCCTGAATGGAGAAGGCACATCTATAATATACTGGATTATTATATGAATGTTAGGAGAAAGCAAAGTCGTTTTCTGGAAACGTGGATATATGGCAGTTTTCAGCTCTTTTTCGTTTTTTAAGGTGGACTGTTTGACTGATAAGTAGTATAATAATATCAGAAACTTTTGAAAAAAGTGAAATGTGAATGAAAAAAAGTTGTATATATAGTCAGAAAGGAGGGTGAGCCTTGAACGATGCATCGATCATTGAAATGTTATGGAAAAGAGATGAAAGAGCTGTCTCTGAAATGAAGCAAAGCTATGAGAAGCTGTGCTTTCATGTGGCTGGTGGGATCCTTTCACACAGGGAAGACTGCGAAGAATGTGTCAATACAGCCTATATGGACGTATGGAAATCTATTCCGCCTAATCGTCCGCCAAGCCTGAAGAACTATCTTTGCAGATTAGTTAAGAACGCGGCACTTAATATGCTGAAATATAACTCTGCTGACAAGCGCAGCATAGAAATGGCGCTATCGCTGGACGAGCTGTCGGAGTGTATCTCTGACGGAAAAAGCATCGAAGACAGCATTGTTGCCGAGCAGCTCGGTGCGGCAATAAGCAGCTTTCTCAGGGCTCAGCCTGAAAAGTACCGCAAGGTGTTCGTACGCCGGTACTGGTATTCCGAGTCTGTTGAGGAGATAGCAAAGTTCTTTGATATGAACGAAAAGACTGTGGCTACATATCTTTTCCGGGTAAGAAAAAAACTGAAGGAATATCTGCAGAAGGAGGGGTATATCAGTGAGTGATCTTAAACTATACGAGGGCATAAATCACATCGACGACGATCTGATAGACGAAGCGAATGTTCCCGCCCGCAGACCGAAATACTATACCTTTGCGCTTTCTGCGGCGGCGATACTGCTAATTATCGGAGTATCGGGGATTTCTTTCGGTGCAAACAGCAAATTCAAACCAAGCAGGTATCTCGGCACTGAGATCTCAACAACGGCTGAAAGCGCTGCAACTACGACCTTGTCATCTGTTCAGAACACAGTGACTACATATGCGGATACTGTTACGACACGCAAGGTCAGAGAAACAACTTATACAACGTCAGTCAATAAGGAAGATAAAATATCAAGTACTGAAACGAGTGCAAAAGATAACACAGGCGTCACAGCGGTACAGGGAACAGTCAGGACGGCGTCAGGAACTTACGCGGCAGTACAGACAGCAGTATCAGTTCCTGTTGTAACGACAGCTGTCACAGATCCTCAGTCAACCTCAGCACAGCCTGTTACCACTGACGCAAACTTTAACGAAGGGAGTTACGATATGAAGAAAGTATTAAGCCTGATGTCAGCTGCAGTAATGATGAATCCAATCACAGCAAAGATAGCTTATTCAGCAGACGCATCATATAAAGACCCGGCTGAGAGATACGGTCTGGGAAGTGAGAGATACATAGAGGAGACAGCAGAAATAGGTACTGCGGAGCAGGAATTGTTCAGCAGGATAGAGCAGGGGACTATAGACATCGACATTGACCGTAACGGCGAGCTCGATATGCGTGATGCGGCACTGCTCTACACATATGAATGGCTTGAATATCTTTACGAAAACCAGAATGACATAGATTCTGATGATGCATTCTACAGGGAAAGATTCGAAAGCTTCGATATCAGTACGATCTCTGATAAGGCGCTGGATTTTCTGGAGACGAGAGAGGATATCCGCAACAAGGAGCTTTTCAGCAGGAGCAGATACTATACTCCGTGGCAGGTGGCACATCTCGATTCAGACCTTATAATCCGCTATCATCTGACACATACTTTAAAGCCGGATTATTTCAAGGAAGCATATTACTCTGATGTTGCAGGTTATGATATTGCATATAACAAGTTCAATGGTTCAGTAGGATACAACCGTACCCAGCTTCTGAATACAATAAGAGAATCATATTTCACTGATCTTGATTATGACCTCAACGGTGACGGGGCATTCGATCTCCATGATGTTCAGGACTATGAAGAATACCAGTTCGGATACAAGGTCTACAGTACGGATTATGATAAGATATTGAGTGCTGATCATATTGATATCTCTGAATACAGAGAATATCCTGATTCTGCTGACAGCATTTCGGAAACAGTGTTCAGAAACTGTGTAAAGCTTGAAAAAGTCAACGAAGAATATGAGGACCTGTATAGCTGGGATTTTCAGAAGAATACCGGATCAGGCGGTATAGTAAAGATAGGATTCCAGAAACTGATAGAACTCTTCTTTATGAGAAATGATTTCAAACTGATCTATACCACACCTGAATACTACAGAGATAACCGTCCCGGATGCGAAGGCTTACCGCTATATGATCGCATCGACTTCTACAGCTTTGTAAAGCAGTACGCCGGCAGGCAGGGATACACAACAGAAAAGATAAGCTTCAATGAGAACACCTTCAATCTTTTCTATGAAAAATGGAGCACAGCTGTCAAGAACGAAACTGCAGATATTCCGGATATAAACGGTAACGGTGTTATCGATACCGACGATTACAGCTACCTCGAAATGTATGAGAAAGAGATCTGGGATAAGACATCATCTGAAGAATCAAAGCTTCCCAAGAGCATCCGTAATTATCTTGACAAGGACTTTGACCTCAACGATAATGGCATAAGCGGTGACCTTTATGATGTAATGGGAGCAATGGCGTTTATAAGGATCAACTATCCCGAGTGCAAGAATTATACTGTCAATACAGAGGAGACACTGACTGAATCATTCGAGTTACGAAAAGGTGATGTAAACTGTGACGGTAATGTCAGTGTTGCAGACGCAGTTGCAATACTGCAGTTCATAGGCAACAGCGACAGATATCCGCTGAAAGAACAGGGCAGGGTAAACGCTGATGTTAACGGTGATGGAAGTGTTACTGCTCTTGATGCTCTGGAGATACAGAGAATTGACGCCGGGATTTCAGCTGAAGAATAATGTAACGACGTAGACGTGCAGGTTCTTTGGAAACAGTCTTCCAGTCAGTGACATGATTATATTGGATGATAAAGCGTATTATATCGGTAGTTTTGGTTTCAAGGATTTTCCAGATTTCAATATATAATAAAACAGGGGCTGACACGATCAGCCCCTTTGTGCCACATGTGGCACATTTTTTATTCTGACACATGATAAGTGCCTATATTAAGCGGTTTCCGCCCTTTGATTCTCTTTAATTTTTTCCTTTTTGATGATGTGTTCACGGAAAAGAAAAACGACGAATATGACGGCTGGTCGGAGGTCGCTGGACGGGCTGATTTTGATGCGTTCTGCTTGAATTTTTCTCCCTGCTGTGCTATAATTCAGCTATGAAAGAATCATAGGAGGCAATAAAGATGGGAGTTACGATATGTTTTTCATTCGGTGGAGGAGACGATCATCCGCTTTCAGACCGTGCCTATTGGGATGAGCATATGCGTGATTCGCTGCATATGCCCAATGGTGGTGCGGCAGTTCTCGTCAACATTCTGTGCTTGAGTGGCGGACGGCTTGCAGAAACCGAAAGCCAGAAGCGGATGATGGTATATCTTGCTGAACAGAATCAGACTGTGTTGGGACTTGGAAATGTCGATCTGGATATTGACTGTCTTCCGTGGGACAGGGCGCATTTTGCAGAGGACAAGGCGTTTATGCTGCGTGTGATCGAAGGCGCACGGCAGAAGCTCGGCTGGGAAACGCTCCGTGACCGGTATGAGCCGAATGCGGAATGTGTGGAAGAATATCTTGATGGGTATCAGATTCTGATGGAACGCATGACCGAAGCCGATATCAAAGATGAAGTCCTGACCGAATGGCTTGATTGGCATGATCCGGATGAGCCGCCGAAATGCGGATTTCCCAAATGTTCAAAACATGATGCATATATCGCCTTATATGGCTGTCAGGTTTGTACGGACTGAATGGCACAGACTAAGAGAATGCATAATATATAATGTGCCTTTTTAACTGAATTTACACTAAGCAGTCCTTCGGGGCTGCTTTTTTCTTGCTCTCACGGAGGTGAAACCGCATGGCAAACAAAATCAATGGTATCACGGTTCGAGATCGTAGGTCGCTGGACAGGCTGATTTTGATGCGTTCTGCTTGAATTTTTCTTCTTGACGTGCTATAATTCTGATATAGAGAGGAAGCTTGCTTTCTCGTGTAAATAGAAATTTAGAGGTAAAAATGAATAAGTATCATAAGATTCCATTGATCGCAGGATTGCTCTATCTGTTATCGCTTATTATATCCGTAACATATTCTTGGTTATCAGGCGATCACTTATTTGATCTTGGGATATCGTTCTCCGCTTATGTGGGATTACATCGCTGGACATCTGTTATGTATTTTGTTTTCGTAGCTGTTATTACGATTTCAATGACAGTCTATATATCCAATAATAAAATACCATTCGTCAAGAAAATCATCGACTATATTATAATCACCGGCATATTCGGGACAGCCTTTTTCCCATTTAACACATTCAGCGCTCATCCGACAGCCATTACGGTAGATATACATAACTACTTTGGAATCGGTCTGATGCTTGCAACTACTGTATCATTTATATTTTCTTTCATTTCATCAAAAATCAGAAAGCACAAGATATCAGCAATGACTTCTTTCGCATTTGCCTCAGTGTTTAGTACATTGTATTTTCTGGGTATCCCTATGTTATTCAGAACATTCTTTATATGGGAAAATATATTTATCATTTTGCTTTTTGTTGAACTATATATGGAACAATACGAAAAAACCAAGGAAATAACAAACGATAAAATCTGATTTAGCGTATTAACCGAATATATACTAAGCACTTGCTTCGGCAGTTGCTTTTTTATGCCTCGACGAGGAGGTGAAACCGCATGGCAAACAGAATCAAAGGCATCACGGGCGAGATCGGCGGCGATGCTACCAGGCTTCAAGTCAAAGGAGCGCCGCAAGAACAGAAGTATCTAGAGGTTGCGGCGATATTCTAAGTGGCACCAGGAAAAAAATATTTTATATAAGGACTTCTGAATCAAGAAGTCCTTTTTATTGAGCTACATGTAGCACATTTTTAATTTTGACACTTGTTAAGTGGCTATATTAAGTGGTTTATATCCTTTGATTTTCTTAATATTTCTCTCTTTTGATAATAGAATATAAGGGAACCGCCTTGATTTCTCAAAGCGGATTAAACTGTTGCTTTGTGGGTTTATCCTTCCCACATTTCTTTATTAACATATCAGTCTAAATAACTGTTGGAACGCTTTGAATGTGTGATGGGCGAATTTTGCCTGCCCAATACTTATTGCCTTAATCAACGACACTCCGTCATATAGGTGTTATAAATACCGGAACTGAGCAGTTCAAGCTGATGATACAGATCTCTGATCTTCGGATTGTCGGAACAGCGCAGATATTTTAAAGACCATATTTCACGGAAAATGTCATAATTCTTATGATAATTCTCAACGGGGTTCCCGTATTTAGAAAGCGCACTCATATGTTTTTGCAGCTTGCTGATGATCTTATTCTGATCTTCACGGGTTCCGCCGCTTCTGCTCTTAGCCTGCCGATAAAGTTCTGTGGTATCCTCTGTGCAGGTAATTGTTGTGAAATAGAACCATCTGAACTGATCATAAGTGTAATGTGTCTTATCAAGGGCGTGGCTGTTCCATCCGAACTCGGTCGGCTCAATCATTGAAAGGTATTCTACGATCAACTGATTCGTTTCGTAGTC
>JAGCYM010000105.1 GCA_017960805.1 Ruminococcus sp. | reverse complement strand
TTCTTCAAGGGTTGTTGTGATAGGCTTTACATGATACTGGCCCTCATAATCCTTGTTGAATCTCTCGATAGTCTCCTTGTAGCCGAGTGAGATAAGATCCTCAGTAGCATCAAGGTCGTCCCAGAACATCCATGTGAGCTCCTGAACGCTGTCCTTCTTAGCAGAACCGCCGCCATTGCCACCACTGCTTGGTGTAGATCCATCGTTTTTACCTGAAGTGCTTCCGCAGCCTCCGAGTGTAGTAGCGAACATTGCTGCTGTCAAAAGTGTTGCTAAAATTCTTCTTTTTTTCATTACCATTACCTCCTGGTGAAGTGTCGCACGCTGCATACTTAAAAATTGATAAATACAAATGCCGTGCGGCAAATATTTTTTGCGGTTTTACCCAATTATGATACGGCACTATTTTTGTGCCCTTGTTAATCTTACCATATTATTAATAAGTTGTCAATAAATATAGGCAATAAAGGCAAAAAATACAATTTGCCGCGTAATTATAGCAAAAAATGGTTAGAAAAACCAAAATTTAACTGCTTTGTAACGGTTTTTTAATAAATTTCTTCCCATATTTTAATAATATTTCCACCATAATTCAAAGATCATGGCAATATTTTCACTCCAGAGCGAACGAGCCGAGTGTCAGTGAGCCAAGTGAACCGTCACCTTTTCCCTTGAAAGTGAACCATATAGCATTCACTCCGTCGGGTATCCTGATATCAGCAGTGAATTTCTTCCATACGTTGCTGTTCTCGATTTCAATCTCGCCCAGCTCCTCACCGTCCCATGCAGTCTTGACTGCGAAGGCTCCGATGCCGTAGCCTCTTGTGGTAATACTTACCTTTGTTATGCCCTTGCAGTCGAAGTACTTGAAGCCTATATTGGTGCCGTCTTTGATATTGAAGATGTATCCGGTCTCCTCGTCGCCGTCCCTGCCGTCCTGCATTATGCGCGGCGCATTAAGGTCGCCGATATAGACCTCCGGTTTTTTGCCGAAGATATTGCAGGCGATATAAGCAGGGTATTCTCCCCTGCCCTCAAGAGGACCGCCGTTGAGACCGCAGGAGGTTATCTCAGCCTGATCAAAGCTGCCGTCAGCATTGAGAGTGAGCTTTTCCGCACAGCCCTGTCTGGAGAACCATGTTCCGTTGGTGTGTCTGTGATAGAATATATACCACTCACCGTTTATCCCGATTATGCTGCCGTGGTTGTTGGCACCGCGGTTTGCAGGCATATCGGCCGGCTTATAGGTATCGATATGAAGATCGGTGTTGCTGACCAGCACACCGCCGTATCTGAAGCCTCCCATCGGATCATCACTGACAGCGTAGCAGAGCTCGTGCATGACCTCGGAGGAGTATATAAAGTAATACCTGCCGTTCACCTTGCGTATGGAGGAAGCCTCAAAAAAGGCGTGTCCCTCGAACTGAGTGCCTGCACTGTAACAGATACCGGGCAAAACGACCTGCGGCTCGGTGATGACAGTCAGCATATCCTTATCAAGCATGACCACCTTTGAGCCTGTTCTGGACTTGTCGCCCTCAGGACAGAAGCCGCTGTACATATAGGTCTTGTCACCCTCTGTGATAACTCCCGGATCAAACTGCGGCTCGTCACCCTCTCTCTCGCCGAGACGTGTGCCGTCCTTATAGTGGACATAGCCGTAGAACTCGTATTTTCCTGCAGGCTCATCACATACTGCAACAGACATAACGCCGACCTTGTCAAGTACATAGTAGAGATAGTATCTTCCGTCGGGACCAACAGTTACATCGGGGGCATAAAGACACATATGACCGTCATTGTTCAAGGGATCGGCATTCCTTGGATAAATAACGCCCTCATAGCGCCAGTTTCCCAGATCGTTGACAGGCGCCGACCAGCACACATAATCGCCCATACAGAACACACAGCCGTTCCAGAGATCGTGAGAACCGTAGATGTATACGCGGTCGCCGAATACATAAGGCTCACCGTCTGGTATATACTCCCAGCTTGGAAGATATGGATTGAATGCCTGTTTCTTGCTCATAATAATATCCTCCTTATTTCATTGCGCCCAGCAGGAACCTGACAAATCCGTTCTGCTCGGCGGATGCCTTTGCCCCGTCACGGGTAAACAGCATCTCGCTGCGTTCATTATTGGTATAGGGCTTCCATTGGGGGAGCCTGTTTCCGTTGATATCAAAGCCGTTCGGATCTCCCGTTTTGATGAAGTTAGCCCAGTAATCGCACATCTGTCTTGCAAGATCGTAATGTCTGCCCTCAAACGGTCTGGTGCATTTTGCCAGTGTCTCAAAGAAGAACCAGAGGTCAACTGAATGGAATGTTCCGGGATCATCTTCACCCGGTATATCTGGAATGAATCGGTAGTAGTAGCAGTTCTTCGGATCCTTCTGCCTGTCCTCACCGAGAAAAGCCGCCTTTACGCCAAGCTCCGGTGCAGAAACAGGAGCATAACCGAATTTCGTTCTGACTCCTGCCTCAGGAAATGCCAGAAATTCCTCCGCCCTGCTGCCGAAGTACTCCTTCGCTTTGTCTGCCAGCTCGTCATCATCAGCCGCATGGATATACTCTATGAATTCGTCGTCTGTATTGCCGCCCATAACGGGAACACGGATACGCGTGCCGTTTATGAAAGCCGCCATAGGATCCTGTGTGCAGAAGCGGCCGTCCTGCACTATGGTAAAGAACATCTCGCCGTTGTTGCGAAGCTCCGAATACTTGCTGCGAATGTAATCAGCGTCCAGCTTTCTTGCCTCTTCAAGCGTCCTGACTCCCAGATACTCAAATAGCCTTTCACCCTTTTTGCCAGCCTGTTCAAGGCTCTGCGGCAGAAAGAAGTCATTGACCTCATAGGGCGATCCGAACATACCGCTCATGACCACGGCTCTTTTGAAATCTCCCTCGTTGTCCCTGCACGCCATCTGCGCCATTACGCTGCCGCCGCCTGCGGACTGTCCTGCTATGGTTATATTGTCAGGATCACCGCCGAAGTTTGCGATATTGCGGCGAACCCACCTGAGACCTGCCTGCTGGTCGAGGCTGCCGAAATTGCAGGGAGCGTCGGGCTGCTCCTTGGTCAGCTGAGGGTGGCATAGAAATCCAAAGGCACCCAGACGGTAATTCACAGTAACTACAACAATGCCTCTCCTTGCAAGGCGTTCACCGTCAAACTCCATCTCTGCAGTATAACCCCACTGAAAAGCTCCGCCAAAAAACCATACAAGTACGGGCTTGCGCTCATCTGCGGACTTAGCGTTGGTCCATATATTCAGATAGAGGCAGTCCTCGCTCATGGCGATTTCGGGATCGACATGCCATTCACGGCAGTATATATCATCGCCTACACCGGGAGTATCCTGAACGGATATTGGTGCAAACTCAAAGCAATTAAGCACGCCCTGCCAGTTTTCAGCAGGCTGCGGAGCCCGCCAGCGGTTCTCCCCCACAGGCGGAGCTGCAAATGGTATGCCCTTGAATGAGGTTATCCTTGGATCGGCTGCAGGCAGACCGCGCACCTGTCCGTTTTCAGTATCTGCTGTCCTTAACACGATATCAACTCCTTTATAATGAAATAGTCTGAATCATACTGAAAACATTTTAACATTAAAATGCACAGATTACAATGCAGAACATGCAATCCTCTGACCGTTTTTTGCTGTATTTATTTGCAAATAAACGCTTGCTTCAGATCTGCCGTGTTTATAATAATATATCAGCTCCACTATGCAATAAAAAAAGCGGTTCATAATGAACCGCTTCTTTATTATTCAATTATAATAGCCGGATCACACTACACCTTTCTCTCGCAGTAAACAATATACCTCTGGCTATTGACTCCGTAGGGGTGACAGGTGTAAAGCGTGAGCATATCCTTGCCGTTCTGGATGAGTATCGGCTTTACGTCGTCAGGCTCGATTATCATTGCCTTTTTGACTTCATATTCAAGAGTATACCAGAAATTCTCTATCCTGACTATATCTCCGGGCTCAAGCTTCTCCACATAGCGGAGGAAGTCCGAACCGCCAAGACCGCGGTGGACTGCTATTACGCAGTTGGTATTCGTACCGCCGATAGGATATGAAGTATTGGTAAGATGTCCGCAGCCTGCCATCATAGTATCATCGTTTGCGCCGAGGAATATGGACAGCTTCTGATTCAGCTTCTCTATCTCAAGAGTTCCCACGCTCTCTGACTTTATCCCATAGTCCTTAAGATTAATCTCGGGATACATATACGACGTTGAACTGTTCAGCGATTTCTGATTAGTATCAAAAAGCTCCTTATTGCGCCGCCGCATATACTGATACAGCTTATCCAGATAGGGCTGTTCTTCAGCGGGTTCGGGATCAGTCAGAACCACCTTATACGGCGCAGGCTTACCCTCGTCATCCACAGGCATTTTGTCTGCGTTGGGGAGCTTGCCGTTTTCGATAGCCTCCTCGATGAACTTGTCTCTTTCCTCCTCGAAGACCTGAATATTATCGTTTACCTTTTTTCTGATTATGATCCTGCTGACATAGGGGTACAGAAAAAAGCCAAGTCCGATAAGAAATATCAGCAGCAAAAGAGCTATCAGTATTCGTCGCTTTTTCTTCTTTTTGTCCTTTTTTTTCAATGTTGAGATCACTCCTAAAGGGAAAATGCCGCTTATGATAAGCGGCACTCCCTGTTGAATAAACCATGGAGGTATCTAAATAGCATTCGAGAGGGTGTGTAATGCGTATTTAGCTAACTTAGGTTCAGTTGTTTTCCTGCTCTTCCTCGTCATCGTCTCTCTTCTTGAGGATAATGAAGATGAAGAATGCTGTGCCTGCCATTAAGAGTATACCTGTTATTGTGAATACTATTGTAGCTGTTGTACCTGTGAATGGGAGACTGAATTTATTGCTTATAGGCTCGTTATAGAACTTGACCTGATTTGCTACATCGTCAGCTGGATTAGTTGTACCATTATCATTTATAATCTGATTTGCTGCAGTACATGCTGCATCTGAATAGATATTTCCGTCCTTGCCAACATATATATCTATCGGAACCTGATTTAAAAGATGACCTGAATCAACGGCTGTCTGATAAATCGTATAATGACCTGGAGCAAGATTTGAAACTACTGCAATCTTAGGATTTGTAGCAGCATCATCAGCATTATCTGGTGCAGATACCACTACTGTAGATCCATCAGCTTTTCTTACTTCATATGTTGCTCCGCCAAGTTCATCCTCACCATTTACGTTAGAGATAGTGAATGTACCCGGTATTACCTGATCGGTATAAGGATTAGTTGGGTCAGGAGTGCCGCCTGGTGTCGGATAATCTTTAGGTGTTGGATTATCTTGATTTGACGGATCAGTTGGATCAGGATCAGGAATATCAGCGTCATCTATTATATCGTCCTTATCAGGATCAGTATCAGGATCAGTAGTAGGATCATAAGCGTACTCATAGTTTATAGAAGCATTATTGGTAGCAACTGTTGCATTTGCTGCTAATTTTGTTCCGACATTAATATCAAATGTTGTTCCAGTAAGCTTTCCTATTCCTGTTGATGTAAGAGCAATAACAATAGTACCTGCGGTTGACTTATTTACTGTATAATCCGCTGCAGCGCCTTCTGTCATGCCTGCGATAGATACTGTAATATCAGCCGCTGTGGAGGAAAGACCACTATATGTATCGGTTATAGTATAGCTCAAAAGATTTTGAGGCTTTGAAGGAACATCAGCTGTGATCACCCAGTTGTAAGTGTTTCCTGCGCCGTCATTTGCAATGTTTTTCTTAACGGTGAGGTTCTTGTCGTTGACTGGATTTACTGTTGCAGCTGTTGCACCGTCAATTGTAAATGCAATTGGCTCCTGATCAAGCAGATATCCTGTTGGAGCTGACTGCTCAACAAAGTAATATTTGCCCAAAGGTAAACCTGTAACAGTTATAACACCGTTTTCGTTGGTAGTATAGGTTGCTGAACCTGCTACCCATTTACCGGCAGCATCTTTATAGTATAATTTATATGTTGCTCCCGGAACAGCAACAGGTGTACTTGAATTATCTGTCTTGGTAAGGGTTACATTATGTGTATCACCGCTTGTAGGTGTTTCCTGACCTGGGTCTGTTGTTCCAGGAGTATCATTATCATTGTTATCCACGAATTTAGGATAGATGTGAACGCTTCTGTTTACGCTGCCGCTGTCAGGAACAGGTATCTGAATGATGAATGATTCTGCATCTGTGAATCTTGCATCGGTGTTTGATTTATTGGCAGGTGTAATCTTATAATATCCATCAGGAAGATCTGTATAAGAAGGCGTTTCTGAATTAGAAGCAACCGCACTTACATTCGTAAGGGATACAGCTGTTCCGCTGCCGCTATAAGTTGAACCATCAGCATCAACCTGAACAATATTAAATTTCATAGATGTATTTACAGTATTTCCAGTACCTGGAACATTAGTTTCATCAGCTGTTTTACCTGTTGATGGATATTTGTCTTTATTAGCTTTTGCAGTATTATAGTCGGTCTGACTTAAAACATACGGGTGGATATAAAGATCACTGGTAGTTGTCGTGTAAGCCACCGCTGAGAATGGAATGTACTGTGCAGCCATAAAAGCTGAGATAGCCATAGCTGCTGTTCGTCTAATCATTTTTTTCATAAGTTCAACCTCCTAAGATTATTCCTTTTCATTATTTTCTTCCGTTCTGCTGTTCACATATGCAAACATCAGCAGACCGGCAAGTAACATTGCGGATATGCCGAATACAGTGTATCCTGTCATCGGCTTGCTGCCTGCCATAGGCAGCTGGAATGGGGATTTGTCAAGAAAAATGGAAAATTCATTTTTACCTGAACTAAAATCGGCTGTTATTGAAGCTGTTCCATATCCTGTTGGCGGTTCAATACACGTTATAGTGTATTCGTTGCCATAATCAATATCAGCTTCAACGTTTGTCCATGATACAGAGCCGTTACTGTTGATCTTCGCAACCTCTCTGCCTTTTCCGTCAATCAGTACAAATTTGCCACCTTTAAGCTTATTTGCACCTGATATAGCCTGTTCTGGATCATTTGAATCCTGATCCTTCTTACTATATACATTTATGATCAGTGTTTTTTCAACTGGCATAGGATTATTCTGCGAGTAGTATACATTGAACTTTTCATCTTCAAATATATAACCCTCGACAACTGCCTTATCCGGAGTGTAATTATCTACTGAAGGTGATCTGTATTTATAACTCATTCCATACTGATATGGATCATGATGATGATTAATTCCTCCTTCAATTAATTCAATAGGTATTAGTTCACCACGTTTATTTGAGTCATTATCATTAAGAGCATACATATAATCAACATCAATGTAAATAATAGATGACTTCCAATCAGCGTAGAGATTGATAGTACCTCCATTTGAGCCTTGTACTATCGTTTCCTCTGTTACAGTTGAACCTGCATCATTTTTCCAGCCTACAAGATGATAATCCTTTTTTACAGCTCTCGGCATTGAGTCATACTTGTTTGAAACAGCATTGAAGCCATACTCTCTGCCAATAACACATACCTTTGTTGCCACTGGTTCGGTGTCTTCATGCTCAGCATAAAATTTAACCGTAACAGTTTCTGGTGTTTGCCTGTAATATATGTAGTATGTTGCTGTCTGACCTGATGTAAGCGTGCCGGAAACAAATTTGACTTCTTTTTCAATCTTTCCTACACCGCTCTCTGCGTCTTCAAGCTTTGTTCGCCTGATTAGCTGATAAGTTCCGAGCGCAGTATTAATATCGCTTTCCAAATTATAGTCTCCGTCTGCAGTCGCTGTAACAGGAGCAATTGTTGATGCCTGATTAAGCGGTACTCCGCTAACGTCACACTCTACAAAGTTTACGATAATGTTATTTCCGTCAGGTATCTTTGTGTATGTGACCGTTTCCGTCTTACCTTTGTATGTCTTGCCTGTATTAGGATCATCAATATTCTCTGTCAACCCATTTCTGATAAATTCTTCGGTTGCCTTTAACGTGATAAAAGGCTTATCCGGAATATAACCCATTATATCAGGTGACCTTCTGTAGAACTCCGCATCCTTTGTCAGGGCGATATCGAATGTATCCGTATCGTCATAGTATCTTGTCTCATCAGGTGAGTAATAAGTTTCATACAACACTGGTGTTGCCTCAGAAGATTCTTTTATTTTGTATTCTATCTTCAGCTTATATGTTATAGGTCGGTATCTTCCGACAACATATACATCGTTATCACCCATGATGTACTTGCCGTTACTATCGGGTTCAACAGGCCATTCCCATGTATAGTCATCGTATCCTGAAGGATAAGTCGATGAATCCGGCTCATATTGAGCTGTTTTATCTGTTATCTCCTGACCATTCGTATATGTAGCTGTATCAATCGCTTCAACCGTTTCTATAGTACCAACGCCCGTATATGAATCATGTGAATAGACCTGATACATATAGTGAACTTCATGTGCAGTCTGATTTACGCCCGAAGCAGTGATATTGATATTGTTCGTAAAAGCGCTTACCGGGATAGTAATTGTTATAATACCATCCTTCTTGACCACATCTGCCGCTGAAACAGTTTCATTTGTTGTAGCATACTTAACTTCAACGTCCTTTTCGTCAGGCAGATCTTTTCCGTCAGCAGCTTTAAGCTCAAGAACATAAGCATCGCCTATCTCACTGAGAATGAACTTATCATTACCGTTGCCGTCAACTCTTGCTGAACCCGTTTCACTCGGAGCCCATGTTGCCGTTTTTGTAACATTATCCTCCTGATAAGCATACTTAACGTCGTTTTGCACGATATCAGTCAGCGTTTTGCTGACCGTATATCTTACCTTAACAGGTATCTGAGCGCTGTTTTTCGCGGGTGAAACTGACGGTATCACGACCGCCTTTTCCGCGTCGTCCGAGCTGAGAACTCCGACCACTGAGCATATACCGTCTTCGGTGAACTTAGTCGGCGTTGCTGTTACAGCTATCGGCTCATTAACGAAGGATTTCTCCCAGTTCTGAGCATCTGTGAAAGCTGCCGTACCTGCATTCGTGACCGTTGTATCATAATCGACTATCAACGGATTATTCGGAGTACTCAACGTAAAGGATTCCTTCTTGATAGCCACATTAGCATAATCTGAAGCAGGATTATAAGCAACATATCCCACATCATCTTCTGGTTCAGGTGCCTTTGTTGTTGTACCATTATGCTCGATCTTTACCGCTGTTATATCTCCGTTATTCTCATTAATGGTATTGTCAAGCAACGGTATATCATTACCGCCGACTAGGTTGGCTTTGGGAGTTAGCTTTACCGTAACTGAACTATTTCCAGATATACTATAGTTATAACTGCGTTTTTCAGTAGTATAACTCAAACCTGCAATTGGTGAAAAATCAGTAACTCTCTGATAGCCATTAATCAAAGCAGAATCTGTAAGATCAATATCAAAAGTTACTTTCTGCCCTTCTTGTGTTCCACCACCTGAATTACTTATATCAAAATACTGAGCGAAATTTTCAGTAAGAGTAAAATCCTTCATGTGAGATTTCCATGTATTGCCAATCGATGTAAGCAACGTGTTTTCTTGAGTTGTTACATCTCCTGTTGTTGCTAATGCATCAGAGCTGCTATTACCATATACATAACCGCCTTTGACACCAAGCTTTGTGATTCTTACAGCGCCGTTGCCGTTTGATAAATGCCCAAGAGATGTATGATCATTATTAATTTGTGAAACATTTAAAGACGAATCAAGTGTATTTTCAACAATATCTCCATTTGCACCTGCAGAACCTGCTGATATAGTAGCTTTTTTTCCTCCTTTTCCTGCTGATAGGTTTAACAAAACTGAATTTCCAATTGATACTTTAGTATTTGTACCGTCTTTACCATCCGAAGCAAAGAGTCCTATCCATTGACTGTCACTACCTTCTCCTTTCTCTCCAATTACAATATTCAAAGATGTGGCACTGTCTATCTTAATGAAGCCTCCACCATGTCCACCTGTTCCACCAGCTCCGCCAGGTCGGCTATATAATCCTTCATTATTAGCACCTTTTCCACCGTCTCCTGCCCAAGCTTCAATATAGTAATAACCTGGTTCAAGCGTTACATTATTGTATGTAGTTTGGGTAGTGTTAATATCATCATCAGCATTATAATCATACTGTGTAGAAGAAACCGGATCATAAACATAGAATGATTCATGTAAATCATTCTTTTCAATTTCCATGTCAACTGTAAAATCATAAGTTTCGTCTATTGAGTTATATACAAGCGATTTCTTTGGATTTACATAATAGCCGTCTATCGGTATGCCCTCAACTACCTGTACAACAGACTGTGCCTTTAGCGTTGTAGGATCAGTATTTGCATCTCCCACAGAGTTTACACCGTCGGTTTTCGGGGTAACGTCTATCTTGACATCATATCTGTAAGCGCCCTTTGTGGAATAATGAGTATTATATGCCGTGAATTCCGTTGACTCCCCCGAAAGTGTAACATATGGCTCTGATATTGACGTAGTAAAAGCGTTTTTGTCACTATCGCCGTCAACAGAACCAATAATGTCACTTGCACCATAATTCTCGTTTACCTTTACTGTAAACGAATTTGCCTCAACCTTATACCTGTACGGTACATTTACATGGCTGATACTGTAATCATCATCTTCGTTTTCACCTATAAACTCACATTTTTTAGTGCCTGACGTACAGCTGAAAACATTATTATTTGATGTATAGCCGAATATCGGCACATCATTACCGCCCATGAATGCATCCTCAGGCTCTAATTTCAGAGTAATTGTAATTGTGTTCTGTGGCTGTCCCATTTTAATACCGCCGGATATAGGCGCTACAGAACCTGTTATGTTTATATGTTTACCTGTTCCGTTATTTGTCAGAGGGGTATTGCTACCGTTGACATTGTTATTATAGCTTTGAGATACTATCTTAAAATCCGATGATACATCGCCCTCAATAGTAACGCTGTTCAGATAACTGTAATCAGCAGCTGTCGGCAAGTATCTGATAACTATCGCTCCGCCTATATCAGCATTGTCATTGCCGTCTTTATCAATAAAATAAACGGTATCTTCGATATCAGCGTTGCCTGTATTGAATGGGTGGAATCCCTTAATTCCGTTGCCGTTTCCGTCATCTCCGGCTGCAACATATGATGAACCGCCGCCTCCGCCTCCGACATTTCGGGCGTCCATAGGCTCGTTCTGCATTCCGCCGCTACCGCCTGCGAATCCAGCACCGCCTCCGCCTCCGCGGAAGTTACCGGAACCGCCTACGCCTCGACGAAGAGCTTGATGATATGTTCTCTGCCAGTCATTCGGATAAGATGAAGCCTCCAGAAAACCTATGAAACTCTTAACTATCTCACCAGGTCTGTCTGTACCGCCTTGTCCGGCGTATGCACCTTTTGTACCCGATGTAGAACCGTTTTCGCCTGCATAGTATTTTCCTATATAGCTTCCGTATGTAGAAACTGCAGTGTCAAAGTTACCTATGTAAGGTACTTCACCGCTTAAACTGCTGCCATTAAAGCCGCCTTCACCGCCGTTGGGTTTTCCTTCTCCGCCAAAAATGACAGACAAGCCATTAAGGCTATGGAGCGCAGCACCAGCGCCGCCTCCGCCTCCGCCTCCGGCTATCATCAGTACCTTTTTCGGATTGTCTCTTAGATTAGTGTCCGGTTCTGGTACAGGAGGTGCATTTGTCGGTTCCTGGATAAGTGATTCTTCCGTAGGTAATTTATCGAGCAGATAAACAGCTGAATATCCGCCGCCTGCACCTACTGAAAAAACAGCTATGTCTCCGGCACCGCCGCCGATACCATCAGTACCGCCGCCTGTTATACTTCGTGTTTCGCTTTCACCTTTACTGCCTATCTCATAAACGAGTTTTTTCCCTATATTACCGTTAGCTTCACTAACTTCAAGCGTTCCGTAAACAAAGCCGCCGCTTCCACCCTTTCCGCCTTTGAAGGTCAACGGGAAAAGCGAGCTTCCTTCTCCGCCGTCACCTCCCCATAATTCAATCAGGTAGGTTCCGGCCTTATCAAGTAAATAAGTGCCGTCTGTGCTTTTTAGCCGGCTTTCACTGACATCAGAGTAAGAATAATCAGCAGTTATTTTTGAAGTAAATGTAAATGTTCCGTCGCCGTTATCAACAAGCGTATCGTCATGATTAAGCCTTGCAGACTCGCTTCCAAGTGATACAGAAGGAAACGGAACCGAACCTTCATGATTCGCTGAGGTAGCAGCCTTTGATATAACAGGCATTGCAAAAGCGATCTGTTCAATACTCAACATAGCTGAAAGAACAAGTGACCAAATTCTGTTTTTCGTTTTCAAAAGCTTCACCTCTTTAACGATATAAGTAACTATTTTATCTTATCTACATTTCAAGCATAAAATTTTTGTCTTTATCGTATGCTTTATTGTAACCGTGTGAATACATTTTGTCAATATATAACCTCATAAAAATATTATAACGCAGTGAATTTTGTAAGTCACAACAAGTTACGACAAATATTTTCGTTATTTCTTACAACTAAATATGAACGTATTATTTCTTATTTTTTAACAAAATTATTTTCTGCACCGTATATATTCTTTGGCTTCAAAATATAATTTCAGAATTTTTTAATACTTGTAGTATATAAATTAAAATACTATACGTTTTTCAATCTTTCTTATTTCAAAAATCCCTCTCTGATTGGAGAGAAAAAAATCAGCTGTAACTTTTTTAAGATACAGCTGATAATTTTTATTTACCGATACAATTCATAATGACATTCATCATCATTTCTTTCTCCGCAGACTGAGATTCGGCTACCATATAATAAATTTTTAAATATCTGCTCATAAAAAAAGCCTCCTACTTACTGTTCAGATGTATCAGCGAGCGTTGATAATAATTGACTCATTTTGTCCGCTGATATGATCTGCACATCGGTGAAAAACGAATAAGTACAAGGGTATGTCGAATGCTTTTTGTCCGCTATTTGTCCGCTAAGGGTGCAAAAACTTAGCAAAAAACAGCATAAACGGACTTTTGTAGATTGTTCTGAAATGCCGTATTTTCAGGTATTTCCGCATATCTCGACAAGACACGAAAAGTGCGCCGAGATTTTCAATTCCCGTATGGGTCACTTTTGACTGTGCTTGAAAACAGCGTAGATACGTTGTTTCCGAGTGTTTATTTTTCCAATTTTGGTTTTGGCCTTTATTTGGTCTTTATTTTCAGATATTGGTCTTTACAGCACAACAAAAATTTGTAATAATTTACAATTATAGTATATAAATACAGCGATTCGTTGTCACTTTATTAAGTGGTGTGTTTACCTTTCATACTGCGATATTTATTGAACGTAATGAACAATAAGTCAGAACTGTAACACTAATTTCACTCCTTTTTTCAATATAGCATTTTATATGTTAAGATAGAATACTTTTTTTAACGCACGCGTGTGTTAAATGAGGTGTTTCAATGAATATTGGATTTATAGAAGATTTGCATAATGAATTTAAGAGTGATAGAAGTGAACTCTCCCCCATCTTAAAGAGGTGTGGGCTTCGTAAGAAGATTGGTATTTAAGTTTCCACCTGAAAATCAGGCAACCCTTATTCTTACAGGCGTGTCCACTTCGCCACCTCCTAAAATTAGATGAATGTGATTATTATCTGAAAGGAGATCGCTACACCACTTTCTCCATCCCAGCCTCACGGCTTTCGACTTGTGGTTCACTACACTTGACGGTAACTACCTGTGGTCGGACTTTTACCGACTGGCTGTGTGTCATGCCCGACACACTCCTAAAAAAGCCACCTCTATCGAGATGGCTTTCGTTTTATTCAGGCTGCGGTCTTATAATCTTCAACAGATATCTCCTGCATGAGCTTTTGGGCTGTCTCTACGATTCTTTCAATTTTTTCAGTGGCCTCGTCAGTATAGTACTTTTCACCGCACTGCTTGCACTCAAGGCAAGGAGCATTTCTTATGATGATAAAGCAGTCCTTATAGTTTACAACATGGGGGGGCGTTGACTCGGTATAGTTCTTATTCTTCCCAAACATACACATAACTATTTTCTCCTTGTTTTCAAATCAGATTCAAATTGTCTTCTGTCAGATAGTAACCAGTATGATGATTAACTCCCCTAATCAGCTGTTCAACCGCTACTCCAGCCGTGTTTATCTAGATCAAGCTCAGCTTTCTCAGGCTGATGTCGAAGAAGTAAACACAGATATTTCGACAATTCGTTCATTCTCTTTCCTCTTTAGCACACATTCTAATTATTTTACTGTTATCGGTTTATGCTAAAAATCAAATTTCAGGATTATTGTAGTAATTATTATACAAGCACTTAACTTTCTCAAGTAGTTCTTCACTGAAATCACTTAAGTCATCAAGTGTGATTGCATTCTCACTAAGTAGCTCCAGTATATTTTTAATCATATTTGAACGCGAATTCTTAGTTACTACGCCAGTATCCTGCTTATCTGCATTTATCCGTTTGTACAATTCCCAGAATCTATCTGACGGAAGCTTATCCGAGCTCAATAATTCAATATACTCCTTGCAAAGCTTCTCCATATAATTCTCCTGCCAGTCAGCGATTTTCTGCCTATATAGCTTCCAATCACTTTCTGGATATCCATATTGATTCATATTATAATCTCCATATTATATTCTCAACTTCGAACAGCTTTGTCTTTTCCATTCAAGGCAAGCATTCATCTTCAATCAAGTAAGAAGCATCATATACCATTTTGAATCTTCCATCGCAAATCATTCGTTTGCTGGAGGATTTAGTCATATCACATGCAATCCCGTCACATACACAAATAATTTCTTCTATTCATACGATATACAATCCTTGCTACCAGCATATTTCCAATTATCTGAACTGAATGATGCTACAGGAGTACCGTTGCTGTCAGTAAGCTCATAGAACTTATAGCCGACACTATGACTGTTCCTGAAGTCTCCTTCAGGATCAGTTCTGAATGAACCGTTTGAAAGCTCAATAGTACATGAACCATCACTATTATCAGTAATCTGTGTAACAGTGTATTCAGCTATGGACCATTCGCCCTCACCAAGGCCAAATTTTTTCTGAATATAGCTGTCAGTGATTATTGACTTACCATCAGAAACAGCCTGATTCGAAAGCTCAATATGATGTGTCGCGCCGTACCAGATAAGCACAATTCCCACTATAACAAATAATAACGGAAAACAAATGCCAATAATTGACGGAGCTAGCTTTTTGTTCTCGTTCAGTTCAAATATCGAATATGGATCCTTTGGATCTATGTTAAGTGTCATGTGTTCTCCTAGAGCTATCGGCGCAGTGCCAAGATACACCTCATTTCCGATAGCCTGAAGAAGCTGGCCGTCATGATAGTATTCATAGACCGGAGAAGTCACCAATGTTCTGTGGTGCGTTTCATGAGAAGTGTGGAAGCTACGGACATAGCCTATACATTCACCCTCAGTCTCTTCTCCGTAACCTCTGGAAGACTTAAACAACCCTGTTATTTCAGAAAGCATGAAATATCCTCCCGCAAGTGCAAAACAGCATCCGAACATTATTACAAAGATATTCCCCTTGCTCAGAGGCAGCTCTCTCTTGGTAGAATAATTGATTAGCAAAGGAGCGGACATTATCACTATTCCCAGCAGAAAAACAAATAAACCATTCTGCTTTGGCTTGAGATAATTATGATCAGCACTGTAAAAATCCTTCGGCTTGGAAATGAGAATAATCAGTCCGCCTATAGTGAACATCAGTCCGAAGATGAATATCGTGATCAATACATGACCAGTGACAGCAGAAATAATAAACGCTAAAAGGAAAATCGTGAATATCACCGCTGCAATAATAATCTTTAAAGGCGATGAGTTTTCACCGGATATAGGCCTGAACGCATTCTCCATCAGCTTCGATCGCAGCTTGGCGGTTTCCTCAATAGTCAGTTCCTGCTCAGTACTGAAAACATAATTCATTGCATCAGGATCAAATTTCATATTTCCCTCCGATATCAGGCGCTCCCCGCCTGTGCTTCAAATACGATTTTCCCCAAGCATATGCTATCAAAAAACAATATTTCATAGAGAAAAGATTTCAAAAAGCATTTTTATTTTTCTCCTATGAAATTGTGTGACCGCACCTGCATCTGGCATTACTCAATTTTTCTCCATTTCTGGAAATCTTCATATACCAAAGGCTTTGAATAATAATATCCCTGGAAACTGTTAACATCAAATTGTCTGAGTATCTCGGCCATAGCTGAAGTCTCTATTCCCTCAATACAGACAGACGCTCCACAGGTATTCGCCATCATTACAAGTGTCTTTATCAGTTCCGAATCTCTGGCACTGTTTTCTATATTACGAACAAGACTCCTGTCAAATTTTACTGTATCCAAGGGAAGATCCTTAACTATCCCGACAGATGAAAAACCAGTCCCGAAGTCGTCGAGAGCGACCTTCACACCTCTGCTTTTCAGGCTGCATACAGTATTCCTGAGAAGATCAGTATCCAGAAGCCTGCATCTTTCAGTCATTTCAAGACATAGCTGCTCAGGAGGATAGCACGACTTATCAAGTATATCCATTACCATATCAGCAAAATCCGCCTTTTCAACCTGAGAATAAGATACATTGACATTGATAACGAAATCCGGATTGTTCTTAATTATCTCTCCTGCATCTCTGATCGCGGTTTCGATTATCCATTCTCCCAGAGACGGGAAAAGAGGATCCTGTTCTAGAAGAGGGATAAACTGATCCGGAGGGACAATACCATATTCTTCACTTTTCCACCTAAGAAGTGCCTCAGCACCTATCAGCTGCTCCGTCTTCGCATCAACTACCGGTTGATACATAAGGTAAAAACCATTAAAGCCCTGAGTGATTGATGCTCTGATAGAATGGAATTTCTCAACTTTCTGTTTGTTCCCGCTGCTGAGGTCATCGTTAAATACGACCATGTCTCCGTGCTTTTTAATTTTTGACTCATTATAAGCAAAAGAAAGGCAGGTCATGATTGTCTGTGTATCGATATTGAAATTGTCAATTTCAATAAGCCCGCTGTTCAGTTCAAGCATTATTTTCTTGTCATCAATAAGAATGCCTTCTCTTAAGGTGGAACGCAGATCATTATATATCGCTATCACTTCGTCAACAGTAGTTAAATTGGTACTGAGAACAGCAAACTTCGTACCGTCTAACCTGAATACACTCGCTCTGTTGCCAGCATAATCGAAAAGGAAACGACTTAGCTTCTGAAGTACAAGATTTCCGAAATGGTAACCATAGATCTCGTTTATCTCGGAAAACTTCGCAATTCCCAGGAGTGCGATCTGCATCGGCTTATTCTTAACAATATTAGTCTGTACATCCTCGAAAAAACCATACTGATTCCTGAGTCCTGTAAGGCTGTCTATATTGCTCTGTACGCCGTGATCCCTGATTGTACCAACAAAGTACTCTGGTTCACCATTCTCTTCCTTGAGTACAATGCCGCGGCAGGTGCAGACATTATATTCACCGTTTATCCTTCTTGCTCTGTACTGCATATCGTGACCGCTGAGGTTTCCGGCGAAAATATCAGCAATACCTCTGCGATATGCCTCTTTGTCCTCCTCATGGATATGCTCCTCCCAAATCTCACCAGCGCCATACATATACTCTGACGGAAGGCCGTAGGAATCTACAGCTGCTTTTGACCATCTGGAATAATCATACTTCATATCGCAAATAAATACGTACATTCCCTCTGCGGATATACAGTTCATTTCGAACATACCGTCCAAAATTCTTTTGCGCTCTGCCGGGATCTGCGTAACAGTCTCCTTCTTACTTTCGATCGCAGTTACAATCTGTCCTGATTTCAGAGACTGCTTATCTCTATACATGGCTTCATCAGCCCGTTCGAAAACATCCGAGACCTTTTTGTCGTTCATCCTGTCATATATACCTATTCCAACAGCTACAACAGGACCATCTTTACTTTCGAGGTTCTGGCGTGCTCTTCCTCGCAGCACCTCAACAAGAGAAATTCGTTTCTCATAGTCGTTTCCTACAAGAACAACAGCAAATTCATCTCCACCGATCCTGAAAACAGGACTGTGAGCAAAAATACCGCATATCATTCTGCAGGATGATCTGATATACTCATCACCTGCTTTATGTCCCTTGGTATCATTGATATACTTAAGGTCATTGATATCACATATGACAATAGCGAACGGGGAATGTCCCATACCACTGTCAATGCTGTTCTGGATAGAATCTTCAAACTCGCAGAAGGCTGTCATATTTCTTGTGCCGGTCAGGCCGTCACGCCTTGCAAGCTCATTTGCATGATTGAGCGCCTCGATCTGCTCCTGTTCCTTCTTGACCTCTTCATCAATGTTTTCAAGTCCCACAATAAAATGTACATTGTCATTGGAACGCATAACAGTGATCCTTCCGTATTTCATCCCATTGTTTGCAAGATTTCTGTAATTCTCACTGTACTGTTTGCTGTTTCCTAAAGCAGTAATAATATAGTCCTTATCGATCATTGACAGTATTCTGTCTTTATCTTCAGCGTGAACATATTTGTTGATGAGTCTGACAGCTTCAATAAAGAAATTCTTACCTTCAAAACGCGATGATTGGCCGGTTGAAATAGCATCCGAAGAATACTTGGTATACTCGCCTGTCTCTCCGTTGACATAGTAGATTACATCATAGCGAATAGCAAGACTCTCGATGATCTGTCCATATGTAACACTTTGCTTCTTTGCTTCCTCGAAGGCTTCCTGTGCATTCACCTCATCATTGATGTTCTCAATGCCTACAATTATATGCTTCTTATCGCTTGCCCAGATCTGAACACATCGGCATTGCATTACATTACCCGCCATAATTAGCCTGTAGGTTGCACTGAACAATCTGGAATTCTTAAGGTTCATAAGTATTGCGTTTTTTTCAAACAGCGGGATGACCCTTTCCTGATCATCCGGATGAACATATTTCTTCAGATTTTTCATGCTCTCGATGAAAAAATCGGAGCCCCTTGTCGGAATATTTAAGCTCTTGTATGTATCTGCGGAAGAATACTCGAAGTACTCATTCGTCTCCATATCAACATAATAAAGTGTATCAAAGTGAACGGCAAGACTTTCGGCGATCTGGTTGTATATCTCACGTTCCTGCTCAAACTTTTCAGCCTGATGACGCCCTCTGACTTCCTCGTCAATATTCTTTACACCGAGAATGAAATAGTCGTCAGTACCGTCCGCACCTCTTATAAGGCTCAGGGCATGGTACACAGGCTTGCCGTCGATCATAAGGCGGTATTCTATTCTCCGCTTATCCCCCTTGCCAACAAGAGAAAGAAGATTCTCCTTCTGGAAATCCTGCATGAAAATATGCTTATCTTCCTCATATATAACTTTATCGGCATCTCTCTTAAGATTTTTGAAAAAGTCCCATCCGCCCTGCTCTATGTGAAGGGACTGAAATTCAGCATCGGAAGAATACCACTGATATTCATTTGTTTTTGCATCGATATAGTATACACTGGTATATTCTACCAGCAAAGCTTCAGCAATCTTTAAGAAAGCAGATTTGTTAGTTATCATAATCATCACTCCAGACAAAAAGGCGTGCATTTTCTGTCAACATTATACACTATTTTGCGTCAAAAATCAATATTATTATCGTATTTTACAGTGTATTCATATTTTCTTAATTCAAATTATTTGTTCTTTAAGCTGACAGACAAAAAAGTGTGAAAGACTCCAGGTATATCATTATATATTTGCGCAATACAAAAATCGCCGCCCGAAGGCGGCGCATGAAAAAATCATAATCCAACAATGCTATTAACCGAGAAGAGTACTGCTTTGCCGGATACTGTCACCTTATCACCAGAACATTCACAAAGCAATACACCTTTGCGTTTAGAGGCCTGAAAAGCTGTAATATCATGTTTGTTCAGCCGTTTACACCAGTATGGCGCTATCATGCAGTGAGTTGAACCGGTTACCGGATCTTCGTTCATACCATACCTTGGAGCGAATACACGTGAAACGCAGTCATATTCCTTTCCTTTAGCAGTAACAGCTACACATGCTCCGTCCAGCTTGGAGATAAGCTCCAAATCAGGCTGCAGGTCACGGACCTCATCTTCATCTCTGAGGATGAACAATATGTCACGGTCTTTGTATGCCGCGAGAGGTATAGTTCCGAGAGCGTCTATCATACTGTCAGTTATCTCTATATGATCCAGCTTATATGCGGGGAACTCCATTCTTATCAGCTCATCTCGCTTTTGAACCTCGAACTCGCCAATCTGACAGCAGAAGTAAAGTGTATCTGAATCCTGATTATAGTAGTTGAAAAGAACAAAAGCGGCAGCAAGCGTTGCATGTCCGCAGAAGTCTATCTCCTTCCCCGGAGTAAACCAGCGTATCTTATATCGGCTGTTCTCTTTTACTACGAATGCAGTCTCAGACAGATTATTCTCACTCGCTATATTCTGCATAATAGTCTCATCAGGAAAGCTGTCAATAACACATACAGCAGCGGGATTTCCTGAGAAAACTCTATCTGTAAAAGCGTCAACAATGTACTGTTTCATCTATTTCTCCTGTTCGTTTTCCGAGATTTTCCTGAATAAGAGATCATCATATTTTCTGATTCTTACATAGATTTTTGTTTCATCCTGGTGATGGATATATCCTCCGTTATTAAGCATCACTTTTAATGATGAAGGATTATCTCTGTTAACTCTCAGATATATCTCATCTTCCAGCACGGCATCTTTTATATCATCGATCAGCAGTTTCAGCCCCTGGGAGGCATAGCCTTTGCCACGGTATTCAGGCGCTATATAATAGCCAATGTGTCCTGCTCCCTCAATAAGCGACTGACAGAGATATTGCCTGAAATGAAAAGTTCCGACTATGGCATCATCGTCCCAGAGATAGTAGATCGTCTGCGGCACATATCCCTCCGGAAGCATTTCTCCTTCTGACTGAGCTATCATTGTCTCAAGAGCTGTATCAAAATCCTCACGGGATATATCATAATAATCATTGAGGAACCCGTTTTCATCAGAAGGTATCCTTCTCTGAAACATCCATTCCTTTTCTATGTCTTCATAATTAGCGGGTTTTATGTATAACATTTTTTCCTCTTTTCAATTATCAGTTATTTTTGATGTTATATATTCCTAATATCAAATGTGACTTTGTCACAGAATTAAGCCTGACAATTATATATAATACAATTGGAGGCGATGATATGAAACGAAAAGCGGTACTTGATACCAATCTTTGCGTAGCATGCGGATGCTGTATAAAAGTCTGTCCTAAAGCGGCTATTAGTGTACCACATGGCATATACGCAGTTATTGATGAACTACTCTGCGTAGGATGCGGAAAATGCACCGGGGAATGCCCTGCAAGCGTTATTGCACTGGAGGATCGAAGCAATGAAAACTAAGAAAAAATGGTACGATTATCTATGGTTATTCTCTCTGACTTATCTTATTCTTGGCTTCGTCAATATCATGTTTGCCTGGCTTGGAATGATCTGCTTCATTGTTCCGCTTGTCATATCTATAGGATTGGGCAATAAAGCATACTGCAACAAATTCTGCGGCCGTGGGCAACTATTCTCAATGCTCGGAGGGCATTTCGGTTTATCAAGGAAAAAGGATATGCCTAAATGGATGAAGTCAAAATTCTTCCGCTACGGATTCCTTATATTCTTCTTTACAATGTTCTTTATAATGCTCTGGAACACATATCTTGTTTTCGCAGGAGAACGTCCCCTCGGACAGGCGATAAAACTGCTATGGACATTCAAAGTGCCATGGCACTGGGCGTATCACGGAACTCTGTTCTCTGACGGAGTCGCTCAGTTCGCATTCGGATTCTACAGTATCATGCTGACATCGACTATACTCGGCTTTTTTACAATGATTCTGTTCAAGCCCCGTTCATGGTGCGTTTATTGTCCTATGGGCACAATGACTCAGCTAATATGCAGAGCCAGAAACGTGACAAAGTCACAGACAATCACTGAATAATGAAGTATAATAAAGATACAATAAAACAGAAAGGAAGTATCAATATGGCAGTTATAAAGGTTACAAAGGAAAATTTCGCAGAGGTAAGAGCAAGTGAAAAGCCGGTCCTTCTGGACTTCTACGCAGACTGGTGCGGACCTTGCAGAATGGTCTCCCCTCTCGTTGACGAGATAGCAGAAGAACACAGCGAGTTCACAGTAGGCAAGATAAATGTAGATGCTCAGCCTGAGCTTGCAGCTGCGTTCGGCGTTTCAAGCATCCCGATGCTCGCAGTTATGAAAGGTGGCAAAGTAACAGCACACGCTGTCGGATTCCGTCCGAAAACAGATATACTAAATATGTTAAAGGGTTAATTCACGCAGCCGCTTCTTATCAAGTATCTTAACACCTTTGCGTGATACCTCAACAATACCCTCGTTAGCGAAGTATTTCAGCATTCGTGACACGACTTCACGTGCCGAGCCGATGTACTTCGCTATCTGCTCCTGCGTAAGCTGGATATTATCCGAGTCCATACGCAGAGACTCATCGTGAAGAAATATCGCAAGGCGCTTGTCAAGGCTCATAAACAATATCTGCTGCATTACCCACATTACATCAGAAAAACGTGAGACAGCAGTTTCAAGTGAGAATATTCTGATCTCTGGATTGCGCTCCGAGACCTGCTTGAAGGCGTGACCGCTGATGATGCAGCATTCACTGTCCTCCTCAGCATCTATGACAACTTCAAATGTTATGGACTGCAGAACGCAGGAGGCGGAAAGCATGCACATATCCCCCTTATGCAGACGATACAGGGTCACGTCCTTTCCGTCCTCTGACATTATATACACACGGAGACTACCGCTGAGTACGAATATTACTCCGGAGCATTCGCTGCCGTTATGCAGGTTTGTACCTTTTTCATATTTATGCACAGATGAATTATCACATATAAAAGTACGGTCATCATCGGTTATTTTGTCCCAGAACGGGAATAATCCACTATATATTTCTTCAAACATAATATTTCCTTTCGGAGGTAGAAAAATGAAAACAATTATTATCGGCGGCGTTGCAGGCGGAGCTTCCGCAGCCGCAAGACTGCGCCGTTTAAAGGAAAATGATGAGATAATTATCCTGGAACGCGGTGGCTATATCTCATTTGCAAACTGCGGTCTGCCATACTTTATCGGCGGTGAGATAAATGACAGAAATATGCTGACGCTGCAGACACCTGAAAGCTTCCGCAAACGCTTCAATATCGATGTGCGTGTAAAGAGCGAAGCTGTAAAAATATCTCCTGATATTCATACAGTTACAGTACGGAATGTCGATACAGGTGAGGAATACGAGGAATCCTTCGACAAGCTGATACTCTCTCCCGGCGCTGAACCGATTCGTCCGAATATCAGTGGTATTGATCTCCCACATGTATTCACGCTTCGGAATATACCTGACACGATGAAGATCAAGAACTTCATCGACAGCAGTCACCCCAAGAAAGCAATAATTGTCGGTGGCGGATATATCGGGGTGGAAATGGCAGAAAGCATCGTAAACGCTGGCCTTGAAGTATCTATTGTCGAGCTGGCTGATCACCTTATCGCACCTCTTGACGCAGACATGGCTGCCGACGTTCACCGATATATCAGAAACAAAGGAATTCGGCTTTTCCTTAACAATGGGATCACTGGGATAACTGATAAGGAAGTCATTCTGCAGAACGGCAGTATCGAAGCTGATATGGTCATAATGTCAGTAGGTGTCCGTCCTGAGACTTCTCTTGCAAAGAATTGCGGCATTGCCCTTAACTCACGTGGAAGTATAATCGTGAACAGGAAAATGCAGACAAACTATCCTGACATCTATGCTGTAGGTGACGCTGTTGAAGTCAGCGACTTCATAACAGGTTCTGCTTCATTCATTCCACTTGCAGGTCCTGCCAACAAACAGGGACGAATAGCAGCTGACAATATCGCCGGCATTCCCTCAGAATATACGGGTACTCAGGGGTCAGCCATACTGAAACTGTTTGATATGACTGTTGCGACTACGGGACTTAATGAGAAGCGAGCCGCTGCTGAAGGAATAGATTATGACAAAACCTATACCTATTCAGCTTCTCACGCATCATATTATCCCAATGCAACGAACATGTCCGTCAAAGTTCTGTGGGATAAGAAGACTCATAAGCTTATCGGTGCTCAGGTAGTCGGATTTGACGGAGTGGACAAGCGTATGGATGTGCTTGCGTCCGCAATCCGTTTCAGAGCTAAGGTCACTGATCTGAAAGATCTTGAACTCTGCTATGCTCCTCCTTTCGGAAGCGCAAAAGATCCGGTGAATATGTCAGGATTTGTAGCTGAAAACGTAATAAACGGAACAGTAAAACAGTTTTTCTGGAACGATGTAGAAAGCCTGCCAAGAGACGGAAGCGTTACGCTTCTTGATGTCAGAACCAAGACTGAGATTGCCAGAGGAATGATAGACGGATTCTATAATATTCCCCTTGATACACTGCGTGACAACATTGACAAACTGCCAAAGGACAAGCCCGTATATGTTCATTGCCACAGCGGACTGCGAAGCTATATAGCATGCCGTATTCTGAACGGAAACGGTTACGACTGCTACAATCTTGCAGGCGGATGGAGATTATATGAATCGGTTATCAATGATCGGACAGTTCCTGAGTATATCTGCACTGAATGCAAATAGATTATCACGCCGTGCCTCCTTCGGGAGGCACTTTTCATTATGAACAGATCAATCTGACAAATATGATCTGTCTTCAATGATATTATAACGCTGTTAATGGATCGTGTCAACGTAATGTCTTCTTCCTTCAAGCCTGATACTTTCCTCATGGGCTTAACGTTTTTAGGAACATTTTTTTGAAAAAAACAAAAAATGTAAAGAAAAGACTCGCCAGAAAATAAAAAAAGTGTTATAATGGAAATACTATGAGAAAGGCTTAGACTACTAGACGTTTCTGCCATTTTTCTGAACTGAGAGGGAGTTGCAGCATGTTATTCAGAAAGAGTTTGTCAATCATTATTACTGCAGCAATATCTATAGGCTGCGGAGCTAATACTATACCATATCATTCAGCCGCTGTTGCGGAGGATTATTCTGATAATACACAATACGAATGTGATGGCTGGATCTATGAACTGATCGATGGCGGAGCTAAAGTTGTTGGTCATATTGAAGCTGATGACATTTCAGATGAGATGATCACGCTTCCGACTGTGCTTGACGATCACAAGGTAATTTATTTTGAAAAGACAACTTTTGATAACTGTCACATCTATGATGCTTCAATATTCATTAATGATAATACCGCACAATTCGATGATGACTTTCTTGCTCACAACGATATTTCCTTCGTTCATACAAAAGATTTTGTGTATGCATTTAATGAAGACAGACGTTCAGATAATGAGGTTTCTGTTTATCAGTGGAAACATGCCACAACACAGGATCCAGACATATCATATTCACCTGAAATAAACAGCAGATCTGAAAACTTTCTTGATGTTGAGATACCTGAAAAAGTAGCCGGATGCACAGTAACTTTACTTAACACAGAAGGTGAAGGAGCATTCTGCAACGTCAATAATATCGGAAAAGTCACTCTACCGGATACGATTGAATCTATTGACACCTGTGATTTTGCGAACTCATCTGTAACATCACTGAACATACCTAAAAGCATTATGTTTATCCCGGACAATTGCTTCATGGGCTGCACATTCCTTAATAATGTTTCGTTTCACGATGACCTGCTTATAGTATCCGCAACAGCATTCCCTGATTCCCCGAATGTTATTATCCCCGAAAAATACATGGACAGCTATTCCAGCGCAACGATCGCTAAAAATATTCAATATGGAACAAAGTGCGTCAATGACTGGATACTGTACTTTCAGAAGGAAAGGGAAAAAGAGCTGAAGATTTCCCTTCTTAAATACATCGGAACAGAAAAGTCTCTTACCATTCCAGATAAAGTCGGAGATTACGCGATCAATTTTGATTATAAACGACCTGTTCTTGAAGAAAACAACTATGTAGAAGAAGTAGCACTGGCAGATGGAATGAAAATATTTCCACGACTCGGAAGCAGCACTGTAACAAAGGTTACGATCCCGGAGACAATATCTGTACTCGACTGGCAGTTTAATGACTGTACTTCACTGTCATCCGCAGTTATTCCGCCAAATGTAACTCAGATATGCCAGCACGCTTTTCATAATTGCAAAAATCTGAAAGAAGTCATCTTTCAGGGGGACGAAATGACAATAGGAAGTACTTCAGGAGATGATGTTCCTTTCACAGGAACGTCCATAACCAGACTAGAACTTCCTGGAAACTGCACTTTCAGCCATGGATCAATGCCGGAAACTCTTGAAGAAATTTCCTTCAGAGCCGGTAACAAAGTCTTTTTCAAAGGCGGAGTATACGCCACAGAAAACCTTAAGCGAGTAATCTTTGATCCGGATATAAACGAAGTCACTATTGGTTCATGTGCTTTCAGCAACTCTAAAATAGAAGAAATTGTTTTTCCAAACGGAAAAGTCAGCATCAATTCTGACGCCTTCCGCGGATGTTCGAAGCTGAAGAAACTTGTTTTCAATGGAGAAGTTGAAATATCCGCAAATGCATTCAGTGAATGCCCCGAACTTGAAACTGTTGTTTTCGGGGATAAGTGCAATGTCGCAGAACTTGCATTCTGCAACTGTCCTAAACTTAATGAAGTTGATTTTAACTTGTCACAGAATATATCAGGCAGATGCTTTAACGGCTGCAATAATCTGTTCTATATCAACGGGATTGAAGTCGTATCTGAAAACAGTTCCGAAATAGCTCCCGAGTTGAAGGATTACTTTTTCAAGAACTGTCAGACAGCTCAGGAAGTCGGATTTGTGAACAGATTTACAATGAACAGAGTCAACGAAATTGTCGCTGAGATCATTGATGATTCCATGTCTGATATGGAAAAGATAAGAAGTATTCATGACTGGATCTGTAATAATACGGTCTACGACAACGGCAATGAAGGTTTTGTCGGCAATCATGTTGATTCCGCTATATTCTGGGATGGAGTAGCTGTATGCGAAGGATACTCCAGAGCATATAATCTTCTCCTCCATAAAGCCGGTATTGAATGCTGCTATGTTTGCACTAAAGCTCATGCCTGGAATCTCGTGAAGCTTGGTGACGACTGGTTCCATGTTGATACGACCTGGGACGACGGAGACGCGATTTCATACAACTGTTTTCTAAGAGGCGACAGCGAGATCACTTCTGACTCCAAAAAAGGTTTTAAATTAGAATCACCTTCAGCACTTCACAGCTTCCAGCCTACAAAGCTCCCTTCTTGTTCAAAGGTAATGGGAGACATAGATAATGATTCTAAGATTACCTTCAATGATGTTTCTGCTATCTACAGCAGCATAGTCAGCAAAGAAGAATACACATATATGTCTGATCTCTCCTTTGACGGCAGACTCAGTTCTGCAGACGTTGCTGCCGCGCTTAATCTTATACCAGATATCATTCACACTATGGGTGATGTGAACGGAGACGGAAAGGTTGACTCTTCTGACGCTTCAGATGTACTCGCTGAGTATGCAGGCCTTTCAACTGACTCGGATCAGAACTTTTCCAGTGAACAGATCATAGCTGGTGATCTTAACTCTGACGGGAAAATAGATTCATCAGATGCTTCAAGGATACTTGGTTATTACAGCTATATTTCTACAGGCGGAGATGATGATATCGTTTCATTTCTGAAATAGCTTTTTCCCCGCAAATATAATAATCCCTTAGAGTTTACACTTGAAAAATCGTGATAAACTCTAAGGGATTTTTTCATAGAATCAGAGCATTGCTTAACTATTCATCAAGTTCCTCTAATTGATCTCAAATACATGATCTTCAAATTCTCCGTCATATGTACTCTTGCAGCTGACTGTCAGTTTGCCGTCAAGGTATGATACCCTGAAGTCCTTTCCTTCAATGAAATGGCTTCCGTCTTCGAGTTCAGAATAAGAATAATCCTTATCAAACGGCTTATAGTCACTGGCCAGTTCTATCGTACCGAAGTATTCATATTTTCTGAAGCGCATAGGACCTCCTCCGGGATATGCAAGGTAAAGGTCTGCAGCATATTCATTCTCAAAACTGTATTGATCAATAAAAAGTATCCTGCCCCCATTATCATCCCAGAAGTCTAACTCGACAGGACTCTCATCAAATGTCGGATAGTCATCATTAATATAGAAATTGCGTATCCTTACATCATAATCGGTGTCATCAGGCGAAACATACATCATGTGTAAAAAGTCACCGCCGATATCTCCATAAGGCTCATCAGTTATCATACTCAACTCAATGACCTTATCCTCGTCAGACCTGTAAGCAGAGCAAAGAGTATGTTTTGCGCCTATTACATCGCAGTCCATCCATATATACGCCGTATGTCCGTATAGCTGTAAGTTAAGGATCTCTATCGCCTCATCAGTCAGGTATTCTCTGAGGTATTCGTCAAGTTCTTCCTGATAGCTCAGAAATTTCGGCTGCATATTATATGCCTTGACCATATCCATGTTTTTAGTCTCACAAAGCATACCGAGGTCGAATTCCTTATACTGATAACTCTTTTTTTCCTGCCATGTCCGCTTGACCTCAGCCTTTTGAGTTTGACAAGCACCTTTGGGTATTATCACCTGAGTTATCTTCAAACCTTCCTGCACAGGGGCGTCTGTCAGTTCACGGTCGTAAGTCAGAGTTATCTTACCCGCAGTAACTTCTGCTTTTGGGCTTACTGTCCATTTTTCCCTGCCCTCGGCATAGAGATCAATGTATAATGAATTTTCCGCAAAGAAATCTTCGTCATACGTTTCTTTCAGTGACTTCTCAACTGCACTATGAAACTTTCCATCGATCCATTTATCAAACTCCATTTTATTGAAAAAATACTTATCAAGATTTCCTCCGATAGCTGAACCCCAGCCTTTGCTTGTCGCTTCGCGCGTAAAGCTGGTCTTGACCTCTGCTTTAGCCTCAGGATAATCATATACCCAATGAAAACTCTTTGCTCTATTGAGTGCTTTGGGTACCACTACCTGTAAAAGCTGATAGCTTTCATCATCGTTCCTGGGGATATCACGTGAGTATTTATCATAATATTCGGCAATCAGAGAATCACCTGAATAATATATGTTTCCAAACTTAACTTCTCCGCCGTAAGGTTTAAAATCAGTTTTAAGCATAAGACCATTATGCCTGAAAAATTCTTCATCGTACTTTTCAGCAAGCTTATCAAGCTCTTCGTCTGGAATCACAGGAACATCTATGCATCCACCGTCCTCAGTCAAAACATAAAGCGGACCAAAAAAACCATAGAGTTCATCTAAAGATGTAATGAATGCTTCATTACATCCAAGATGGGTGTCGGCATTCAGATCAGCTATGACAGCAGTAAATCCTCCTGTCTTCGCTACCAGTTCCTTTCTGAAAAGACATAAATCAAAAACATCGGCACAACCGTCTCCGTTAAGGTCTGCATTGACGAATGCCTGTTCACTCAATGTTTCAGCGCCAAGGAGATATTTCTCCATCAGCACCAGATCTGAAATAGAAAAGATTTTATCGAGGTTAATATCGCCAGCTGTAGTGACAGTAAGCTCAGTTTCTGCCTTTGCTGAAAAAGGAGAACAAAGCATCACAGCTGTAATCAAAGAAGCAGCAATTGCCGATAGTTTTTTCATGATCACGCCTTCCTTCTTTCAGTGTAACATTATTTCCGATAATGCGATAATAGCATTTCATTAGAATTATTATATCATTTTGCACGGCATTTTTCAAGAAGTAATGAGCTAAAGAACTGATCGACTCAACTCAGTTCTAAAAAATGTTCTGAACGACGCTGATTAAAAAAGCCTTATTATAGAAAAAAGAAGCACTGCCCGCCGGCGGTGCAACCAAATCAGAATATACTTGATTCATTTGTATAGGTGGTATCAATCTCTGTCATATACAAAATGCTGCATAAAGCGGAACTATCTTCTTGCTATCCTCAAAGGCGAAATTCTTAGCAGAAAGCTTAATAGCATATTCAGGCTTATAAGTCTCCATATATACACGTAAACTCTTAGCCTTGGTATTATCAGCACTTTTGACCTCTACAGGTATCAGTTTTCCTTCCCGCTGAATGATGAAATCCACTTCAGCACCACGCTCAGACTCCCAATAGTACGTGCGGTATCCGTTAATAACAAGCTGATTGTTAGCGTAGTTCTCAGCCATTCCGCCCTTGAACTCATTGATATCCTCAACCATATAAAGAACATCATTAGCAGTAAGGTCTTTCTTGGCGCATAAAAGCCCCAGATCAGAAACAAATATCTTGAAAGAGTCGATATCCTTGTAGTTTTCAAGAGGCTTCTTGATCTGCTCAGCTCTATATATCTGAGAGACGATCCCCGACAGGCTCAGCCATTCAATGGCATTCTCGAACTCAGAAGCTCTCGCACCTTTTTTGATAAGCTTGTACTGAAACCGAGTATTCTTCTTTGATAGCTGGACGGTGATATTGTCATAGCATAGGCGTGTTTTCTTGATTTCATTTTTAGTATTGTACTTGCTCATATCGTCGAGATAGCCAAGTAATATAGTATCCTGAATATGACGCACAAGCAGATAGTCCCTGGTCTGAGCAAACTGATGAACGCACTCTGGCATACCGCCGACTATTAGATATTGACGATATAACTGCATGGCTGATTCATGTAAAACTCTTGGCATAGGAGTATTATCCTCGAAGTGACTTCGTATTTCCTTGACAAGATCATTCTCTCCCATAGCAAGCAGGAATTCTTCCATATCCATTGGATACATAGTCTTTATATCAACCTTACCTACAGGGAAAGAGAACTGCTTACGGTTGACAGCAACTCCCAACAAACTGCCTGCAACGATAATATGATACTGAGGCGCTTCCTCGCAGAAATATTTGAGGGACGTAAGAGCACGTTCGCAAAGCTGAACCTCGTCTAATATGATAAGTGTTTTCTCTGAAACTATTGTGGTTTCTGCAATGTGGGAAAGAATAGGCAGCAGATATGCAGGACTTATGTTCTCGGCAAATGTATCAGCTAATTTAGGATCAGTCTCGAAGTTGAAGTAAGCTACGTTATCATAGTTTTTGCGTCCGAACTCAAGCAGAGCATAGGTCTTTCCGACCTGTCTTGCACCCTGGAGAATAAGCGGTTTACGATTCGGACTTTTCTTCCATTCTAACAAATATTCAGATATTTTCCGGTACATATCAGCACCTCCCGTGTTATTTTCAGCAATATTATAACATATATTCGTGTAAAATTCAAGATACTTTTTAAAATTTTTCGCAGATTTTCACATCAATATTTTTAAAAGAATCACCCTCACCATCGGATAACATATTCCTTGGGTAAGGGTGACATTTGCTATTCATTTTTGACTGCACTTTTCACTGCTTTTAGATTCTGACATAGGACTTCGTATTGTCATGTGTATACATATCATCCCTGCATCTGTTCGCGGACAGCATTGATCTGAGGATACACTCTAATAAAAGCATTGACAACAGCATCTCCGAACTGAGTTCCTTTTCCCTTTATGATTTCCTCATAGGCCACCTGCGGATCCCAAGCTTGCTTATAGCTCCTTCTGCTGGTCAGAGCATCGTAAACATCGGAGACTGCCACTATCTGACCTTCGATACTGATATCCTCTGCTGATTTTCCATTCGGATATCCCCGTCCGTCTGGACGCTCGTGATGCTCAAGTGCGACAGTTTTTGCCATACGCATCACATCCCCCTCCACGTTCTTCAGGAGCTTACCGCCATATCCGGGATGCTTTTTTATTTCATCGAACTCTTCATCAGTCAATCTGGCAGGCTTTTCAAGTATCTCATCATTTATAAGAAGCTTTCCTATATCATGCATGGTAGAAGCCAGACGGAGACGCTCTGCACGTTCTTCATCAATGCCCATGCCAAGTGCGATTATCCTTGAATACTCCGCAACACGTCGAACATGTTTACCCGTCTGTTCGGATTTGTTTTCAACAACTTCCGCAAAGGACATTATCATTTCCTCCTGGATGTGATTTGTCTCTTCTGCTTTTTCCTGCAAAAAGGTACCATATTCAAAAATATATGCAAAAAGGCGCAACAGTAAAAATACAATAATACCAGCAAGTGTACTGAACACTACAAGCAGTAGCGCCTTCACAGAGAGCTTTTTCAAAGCCTCGCAAGTCTCGTGTGTAAAAGGTGTTTGAGATTTTATGGTATTCCTGAATATCTTCCGAAGCTCATATATCAGGAAAAATACTGTCAGTGCCATCAACGAGATACATATCCCCGCAAAACAGATCTGCAGCCGTATATGACTGTTTTTCAAAAACATATGGATCAGATCTATCGGCAGTAAATTAGCATTATCTACAATACGTGTATTAAGTTCTGCCAGATTTCTTTCCTGATAAGGATAGAAAGCAAGCACAAAACCTAAAACAGTGACTATTCCGAAAATAGCCATACAGAACCATATTGAGAACTGAATGATCCTGCTTATCCTTACAATATGCTTACGCATTTCTTCCATATATCCTGTCTCCCTTTCTCCTCCGTCATCCTAATCTAATTACACTTATATCGACTGATCCCACAGGCAAGCTTGCGTGTTTTTCGCCGCAAATATATAACCTTATCATCAGCATACCCACAGTATAAGATATCTGGGGGCCTGGAATGCTTTGAGCCTCCCCATGACTAAGCTATGTTTTTTCAGGTGATATTTGGTATGATACGGATATCACCTTTTAATGAATGCAGATCTATTCTGTACTTTTCTGAAAGTGCAGGACCGCACGCTGCCGAGCCGACGCCAGACATTTCAAAGTCCACGCATATCACGTTATACTTGCATTTTTCGAGTTCAAAGTTGTGATTTTTTTCGGAGAGCTCTTCCTGCGTATATTCCGATGCATTGAACGAAAATCCATCAGGATTTGTGAAAGAAAGCGCTGCTCTTTCTCCTAGTACAGTCATTCTCGTACAACCGCAGTGTGAACTGTTCTCCTGCGGTCTGATATAATCCTCATGCAGGTCCGCTATCCTTGCGGAGAAATTTCCGATGTATGACGCCTGATGCTTGTCGGGATAGCTTTCATATTCACCATATCCGAAATACTCAACGCTGTCATATTCTTTTGGAACGAACAGACGCAGGCCAAAACGCGGCAGATTTTCCACCTTGTTTGAAAAGTCTGCTGAGCATGATATATCAAGCACACCGTTTCCGTCAATACGGTATTCGGCAGTCATTTTCGCAAACGGCTGATGAATGCTCCATCCGAATGACTGATTAACTGATATCACTGCACAGTTGTATTCTTCTTTTATCGCTGTCTCGTAAACCTTGACGATATAGTCATGGAGATGCGCTGAGTACCAGTCATTTCTCATTGTGTCATTATCGACTGGAGCGCGGAAGAAGTTGTACTCCATGGGCTTTTCGAGGATGTTCTCTTCGTTCACGTAAATGCCTGTGAAGCGTGCGGTACGGCGGTCGAACTCATAAACAGTATTGCCTGCCGTTACACGGAAGCAAAGAGGATCCGCTGCTATATCCGGAGCCGTTTCCGATGCCTTCAAGGGTTCTTTTTCTACCGTGCAGAGCTTTATCTGATCGAAGCAGACTTCTTCGCCGTCAGCAAACGCTCCGAAGCTGTTTTTTGCCGTGAAAATGAAGCGAATATACATGTCATTTTCAAACTTTCCCGACGCTTCAGGTATCTGGAGCTCTGTGCAACCCATAGGAGGTACGGAAAATGAAAAACGCCCCTCCGCCGATTTCCCGCCGTCGAATGTCATCTCCCACCTGCAATCGAGAAATTCACCCGCATCAGCAAAGCGAAGCAGGCTGTTTATTATAAAGCTATCCGATCCGCTTCCTTTTGAAACACGCACAGGACGGTATACCTGCTTTAATTCAAGCAGGCCAGTGTGAGGAGTCCTGTCTGGATAACAGAGCGCATCCATACAAAAATTACCGTCGTTGTGACGCTCGCCGCTGTCACCGCCGTAGCCGTATTTTACACGTCCGTCATCAGTCATGCCAAGTATCACAGCATGATCCGCCCATTCCCATACAAGTCCTCCGATCAGACGATCACTCTCCATGAATAAGGCATGATAATCCTCGAGATCACCTGGGCCATTGCCCATTGCGTGACAGTATTCACACAGCACGAACGGTCGCTTTTCATCATCACGTGCAAGGAATTTTCGTATATCATCCGTCGAGGTATACATTTCCGAGACCATATCGAGAACATCATCGGATGTATCGTCGAGCTTATGAGTGCTTTCATAATGAACAGGGCGTGTGCTGTCTAAGGACTTTATCAGTTTTGCGGCATCACGGAGATTTTCACCGTAACCGCTTTCATTTCCGAGTGACCAGATAACAACAGACGGACGATTGATGTCCCGCGTAACAAGAAGTCTTTCGCGGTCCAGTATAGCCTCGCGGAACAACGGATCTTTAGCTATCATAGCAATACCGTTGTAGCCGTCAGCACATGACCATTTCAGATCGTTATACACGTTCACGCAGCCGTGACTTTCAAGGTCGGCTTCATTGATAACATAAAGTCCAAGCTCGTCACATATCGCATAGAACTCAGGTGCATTCGGGTAATGAGATGTACGTACGGCGTTGATGTTGTGTCTCTTCATCATAGTAAGGTCACGTCGCATTTTCTCCCTGTCGGCGTAATAGCCTGTGTCCGGATAGCTGTCGTGACGGTTCACGCCAAACAGCTTGATATGCCTTCCGTTCAGTTTAAAAATACCATCGATGATCTCAACTTTTCTGAATCCGATTTTTTCACCGATAAGCTCACTGTCAGTCTCAATTTCAAGCCTGTACAGATACGGCATTTCTGCAGACCAGAGTTTCACGTCTCCAACCGTGTTTTCAAATGCTCCTCCATCCTGAACTTCACCAGAGAGTATAAGAGTTTCGCCGTCATACAGGCGCAACTTCGCGTCCGCACCCTTAACAGAAACGCGGAAATTTCCATCGCTGTCTGTCATGATATGATAGTTTTCTATTCTCTTTTCAGGGCGGGAAAGAATATATACATCACGAAAAATGCCCGAAAGTCTGAACTTGTCCTGATCCTCGAGATATGTACCGTCACACCATTTGAGAACTGCGGCGGTAATGTGGTTTTCGCCATCTTTCAGGAGCTCTGTTATATCAAATTCAGATGTGTGGTGAGACACCTGAGAATACCCTGCGAACTCCCCGTTGATATAGAGGTAAACGCAGCTGTCAATGCCTTCGAAACAAAGGATCCTACGCAGCCCGTCAGGAGTGTAGTTATAGATCCTGCTGTAAACACCGACAGGGATATCATCTGGCACATAAGGCGGATCAAACGGTATAGGATAGCATATGTTTGTATACTGTGGCTTGTCATATCCGTAAAGCTGCCAGTTAGAAGGTACAGATATTTTAGTCTCGCTTTCCTGCGAAATGAAGTCATCCGGCATGTCAATAATGCTGTCATAGTATCTGAAATCCCACGCCCCGTTAAGCAGTTCGAAATGCGATGACTTTTCACGTTCCTCAAATGCATCCTGCCCTTTCGCGAACGGGATAAAATACGCATGGTCAGGCAATGTGCCAATGTGCAGTGCCCGGGGATCTTCATGATATATCATCCTGCTTTTCGGCGTGTCAGGCTTTGCTATGTCCCTGATATTCATATATCCACCTCGTCAGTCTTTGGGATATTCATCATGTGTTTTTCATTACCACAGCTTCAACAGTATCCGCAACATCCTCGCACGCATCTGCACATTCTTCAAGCACGGAATAGATCTCGCGCCATGCAATTACATCCAGAGGATTCTTTCCGTCCCAGTTTTTACGGCAACTATAAGCGGCCTGAAGATACAGTGCATCGCATTCTTCCTCAGCGGCATTTACATCAATGATAAGCTTGTGCAGCTGCTCGGATTTCCTGAATTGCGGCAGTTCCGTCAGCATTGCTTTCATTTTTGCAGTACAGATACAAATTTTCTCTGCAAAGCTGACTGCCTCATCGGTAATCTTTTCAACATTGTTTATATAAATCACCTGCAAAACTTCCTCTATGCAGTCGATCACATGATCAAGTCTCTGGCACAGTTCAGCCATATCTTCGCGATCAATCGGAGTGACAAAAGACTTGGCTAGCATTTCAGACATTTCGTGTCGAAGCGAATCGCCCTTATGCTCAAATTCATGCATCTTAGGCAGTATTTCATTCATCTTTTCAGTATCGAATTCACGCAGACATTCTAGTAGATAATCCGCGGCACAGCAAGCAGTATCAGCTGCCGTAATATAGTTGTTCCAGTAAAAATCGTTTTTCTTGTTCGCCATAATAATCTCCTTATTTGAAGAACGCCATAAAGATCTTCGTTGTAATATATCCGATTAATCCACAGCCTGGGAAGGTCAGGACCCATGTCATCATGAGATTTTTAACAACACCGAGATTGACTGCAGAAGGCCGCTTTACTGCGCCAACACCCATGATAGCAGTAGTTTTTGCATGTGTTGTCGATACCGGAATTCCGAAGAGCGAGCTAATCAGCAGTGCGATCGAAGCTGCCATATCCGCAGAAAAGCCCTGGTATTTTTCCAGTTTGACCATATCCATGCCGATGGATTTAATGATTTTCTTGCCGCCAATCGATGTACCGACCGACATGATGAGGGAACAAAGCAACATGATCCATACAGGCATCTTAACTTCAACGCCCTCTCCACCGCCATTTGAAAGAAGAAGGCACATCAGGATTACTCCCATGAATTTCTGACCGTCCTGCGCACCGTGCATAAAGCTCATAGCACAGGCTGCTCCGATCTGACCGTTCCGGAAGATGCCTTCTGTTTTTCTTCGGTCAACATTGAAAAAGATCACAGTCACCAGTTTGCAGACTGCATAGCCGAGAATAAAACCGAGCACGACTGAGATTACAAGTCCGTAGATAACCTTGACCCATTCGTGGCCGTTCACGCCGGCAAGACCACCGTGCATTGCAATCGCCGCACCGGTCAGACCTGCAATCAGCGCATGACTTTCGCTGGTCGGTATCCCAAAATACCAAGCGAGCACTGCCCAGATCACTATTGCCAATAAAGCCGCTGAAAGTGCTACGATTGCATCATGAGAGTTTGTTCCGAAATCTACCATATTGGCAATTGTCTGCGCAACCGTCGCATTGACAGAACTCATAACAAACACACCGAGGAAATTAAAGAATGCTGACATCAGAATTGCGGGGCGCGCTTCCATACATCGGGTCGTCACACAGGTTGCGATCGCATTAGGGCAGTCCGTCCAGCCATTTACGAAAATGACGCCGAGCGTCAAACCTACTGCAAGCATCAGCAGCGGGTTTGATGTTACCTGATCCCAGAAATAGACAAATGATAAATCCATAATTTCATTATCTCCAATAAGACTATTATTCTGATTTTTATATTTTCGGTTTCAATTTTTTCATGATCATTGCTGCTTAGTTCGTGCGAAGTCAATTAATGCCGGAACATCGCCCGATGAAGTTGAAACGAGTGAATAGTACGCAAGGATAGCCGAAGCATCCTTTGCATCTATTTTTCTATCACTATTTACATCCCCTGCTGCACGCTGATCTTCTGTAAGCCCATCGCCCATACCAGTCGATGCATTTGAATAAGCAACAAGTATGAATGAAGCATCCTTAGCATCTATCTTGCCATCAGCCATTATATCACCAAGTTCCTTATCAGAAGGAACAATACTTGTTTCTGTAGTTGCTGATCCCTGTTCACCCGATGATACTGATGCTGTAGTCTGTGATGTTGAAGTTGTAGTACTTACTTCGCTTACTGTTGAATTCACAGCTGTTCCATCAGTGAGCTGTATACTTCCGTTTATAATCGATGTGCTGACATCAGCGATATCAGCATTGACCATATCAGGATTCGATAGCTTGATATCGTATCTGCCGGCAGTGGCGGAACCGGTTATCACAAAAACAAGCGTGAAAAAATCACCCGTTTCCATAAAGTCCTCATTTGAGGAGCAGTTACCTAGAAAAATTTTTATTTTGCCATCATTCTTGATGCTAACAGGCTCATTAGTGTGAGCAGATTCGCTGTATACAATGTCTCTGAGTTCGAGTGCAGTATTGTCCCATTCAAGGGCGATGATCCCCGCGATAAAACCAGCGTTGTGCGTTAATCTGACAGGTACACGGACTTCATCGTCATTTACAAGCTCGGCAGAGACATTATCAACAACAAATTCCATGCCTTGAGTAGCAGTATCGGATTTATTGCTGATAGGATCAATTGTATTTGTTAGAAATGGGTTGTACTCAAGAGCTGGCGATTCCTTGGCTGAAATATTCAGCGGAGTAAGTCCGAACGCCAACAGCAATGCAAAAAGAATCGAGCAAAACTTAATCTTCATATTGAACGCTCCTTCAAAAGCAAATGTGTTTTATAATAACATATTTGCAAAATAATATCACGGATATTACGGCATGCAGAATCACCACAGATTATTATACCGAGCATATCCTTTTGAAAAATTCTTCTTCAATTAATACACAATATCCTCATACATTTTTTTAGGAATCGGTCTGGCAGAAATACAAAGATCGTAATCTGTACGTTCCCAGATTATTCGGCATGTATCCGTCATTTTTCTGCAATTGCAGATATACACCAGAGCATTTCCGAGCTTTGAATAAGTCACAGCTCCAGTATTCTCGAATGCCTCTTTGTAATTTGGATAGTATTCTGAAACGCACCTATCAGATGCAGCAGTAAAATGCGTGTGAAATGGTGGTGATTTCAGAGTGTTTCCTTCATAATCCACGATAGTGATCTCGAAAGGATTTGAGTTTAGCCTGTCTGGAATCCCTAAACGTTCATCCACCGAATGAAGATAGGTGTTTCGCTCATGTCCAACACCTATCAAAAGAACTTTTCCATTTTCTTCGTATAGCCTGCTGATGCAACTGCCAAGCGGTGCTGGAGAAGCACACTTTTCTTCTCCCCTGATGAATTCAGCCGCCCCTTTGCCAAACACAGCTACAGAATGAGTCGGATGAAGAGAGCGCACCCCATCTTTACGAAAAGCTGCTACCTCAGCAAGAGTTCCGATATCCGGAACAGTCGTTCTGACATCGTAATATGGTGACTCTCTCCATACCTTATCCCACGTATGCGTTGGAACGATAAATAGTCCATTATTGAGATATTCACAAAATGCATCGATCAAGCCATCCGCTCCATTCTCAATTTTACCAATGGCACGCAAAGAACAGTGAATCGTAACCTTGTCATCATGTTTGATCCCAGCATTTTTCAAAAATACAAGTATATCTTCCTTCGTTATCAATTCATTCACCTTTTTTGTATTGATTATATATAGCCCGTTTTGCAGCAGAAGTTCTATATTTGATTAGCAATAAAATTATAGCATATAAGGAGGAATAAGTCAATTTTGAAGGCAGGATATGTGAGCTGTTCATCTCCCAGGAAACCCCAAGGAAACTTTCCAAATAAGTATTGAACTTTTCTCTTGACAAGCAAAAAAACTTATGGTATAATACGAATTGCAATAGAAAAGCTGTGACGAAGAATAGTCAGGGCGCAAGCATTTCAGAGAACTGATGGTTGGTGCGAATCAGTAATGCCAGGAACCTGTACTTCTCCCTTCTGAGCTGGAAGCCCCAAAGGTTAAAACACCCAGTAGACGTTTCCCGTGTGTGCTGCGTTAGTGCATAGAAGTTGATAGGCTTCGAAGAGGTGGCGGATTTTTATATCCGCAATTTGAGTGGTACCGCGAGTATTGTTTAATACCCGTCTCAAAGCGATCTTAGGCTTTGGGACGGGTTTTATTTTTATCGTTCCAGGCAAAGGAAGGTGAAAAAATATCTCTAAACACATTATTCAACGCGCAAAATGCTCTGAAAGACATGTTAAGAGCAACAAATCTCTTAACATCTATACTGTAAAATAAGAAATGCGCATTTATGATTTTTCTTTAAAAACATGCAAAGGAATGATAAAAAATGAAGATTGGTTTTTCTACTCTTGCTTGTCCTGAATGGTCATGGACAGACATTTATTCAATGGCAAAGGATTTTAATTTTGACGGTATTGAGATCAGAGGTCTCGGTGAAGAGATATTCTCCGTCAAGGCTCAGCCATTTACAGATGCACAGCTACCTCATACCATTGCCAAGCTGCAGGCACTGGGGCTTGAAATCCCATGTCTGTCATCAGGCGCTTGTCTGAAATACAAAGAAAAGTACAGCTCAGCCGAATCAGAAATAAAGGCATACGCTCAGCTTGCAAGCAAGCTCGGCTCTTCTTACATAAGAATACTCGGTGATCTTGAACCTGCGCCTGTCAGCGATGTTGACGATAACTATATCGTGGAAGCTCTGAAGAAACTTGTACCTATCGCTGAAGAATACAATGTTACTCTTCTTGTTGAGACAAACGGCGTTTATTCTGATACTGCAAGACTCGCTAAGGTGCTGGATGGTGTTAAGAGCCGCAAGGTAGCAGCTCTCTGGGATATGCATCACCCATACCGCTATAACAATGAAGCTCCAGAGACTACTGTCGCTAATCTCGGTGAGTACATCAAATATATCCAGGTAAAGGATAGCGTAATGCGCGAGGACGGTTCAGTTGAGTACAGGATCATGGGCACAGGAGATATCCCGGTAAAGGCTATGATCGAAGCTCTTGATACTATCAACTACAATGGCTATATCTCTCTTGAATGGGTAAAGCGCTGGGCTCGTGACCTCAGTGACGCAGGTATAGTAATACCTCAGTTTGCTGAGTATATGGCTCCCTACAAGAAGCATCACAAGCATCCGCTACAGACAAGCATGAAAGGCGATGGTCAGTATCCTTGGCCAAAGGAACGTATCCTCAATTATACGTTTCCCGATATCCTTGATCGTATCTGCGAGCAGTTCCCGAACCAGTATGCATTCCGCTATACTGAGCTTGACTATACAAGAACATATCCAGAGTTCCGTGACGACGTTGATACCTTTGCACGTTCACTGCTTGCTATGGGTGTAAAGAAGGGAGATCACGTTGCTATCTGGGCAACTAACGTCCCCCAGTGGTATATCACTTTCTGGGCAACTACCAAGATAGGTGCGGTACTTGTTACAATGAACACAGAATACCGTATTCATGAGGCTGAGTATCTGCTGAGACAGTCGGATACAAATACTCTTGTTATGATAGACGGCATCAAGAACATCAACTATGTTGATATAATCAAGGAACTCTGTCCCGAGCTTGAGAACTGTGAAGCAGGAAAGCTGAACTCCGCAAAGCTCCCTTATCTCAAAAACGTTATCACAATTGACTCTGAGAATAAGGGCTGCTTTACATGGGAACAGGCTCTGGATCTTTCAAAGATCGTGCCTTACAGCGATGTAGAGCGAATAAGAAAGACCATAGATATCCATGATGTATGCAATATGCAGTACACCTCAGGAACTACAGGCTTCCCAAAGGGAGTAATGCTTACACACTATAATGTAGTCAACAATGGTAAGGCTATCGGAGATTGTATGGATCTCTCCACAGCTGACCGTATGATGATCCAGGTTCCGATGTTCCACTGCTTCGGCATGGTACTTGCTATGACAGCTTCCATGACTCACGGTACAACTATGTCCCCCATAACACGATTCTCACCGAGAAAGGGACTTGCTTGCATAAACAAAGAGAAGATAACCTGCTTCCACGGTGTTCCAACTATGTTCATTGCAATGCTCGGACATGAGGACTTTGATAAGACAGACTTCTCATACATGAGAACAGGTATCATGGCTGGTTCTCCTTGTCCTATAAAGACAATGGAAGAAGTCGTTGAAAAGATGCATATGAGTGAGATATGCATAACCTACGGTCAGACAGAGGCTTCTCCCGCAACAACTATGAGCAAGACTACCGACACGCTGGAACAGCGTGTTAACACAGTTGGCGGACCGATTTTCGGCGTTGAGTGCCGTATAGTTGATCCCGAAACAAACCAGGAAGTTCCTGACGATGTTGATGGTGAGTTCGTAGCAAGAGGCTATAATATAATGAAGGGCTATTACAAGATGCCCGAGGCAACAGCCGCAGCTATCGACAGCGATGGATGGCTCCACACAGGCGACCTTGCAAGACGCCGCTCTTCTGACGGATATTTTAAGATAACAGGCCGTATCAAGGATATGATAATCCGCGGAGGCGAGAATATCTACCCCAAGGAGATAGAGGACTTCCTTTACACATATCCCAAGGTTAAAGACGTTCAGGTAATCGGTGTACCTGATGAAGATTACGGTGAGGAAATAATGGCTTGTATCGTTCTTCAGGACGGAGAAACAGCGACTGAACAGGAAATCAAGGACTTCTGCCTTGCAAGAATGGCAAAGCATAAGTGTCCGAGATACGTTGATTTCGTAGACGGATTCCCCATGAATGCTGCTGGAAAAATACTCAAATACAAGATGAGGGAGCAGGCAGTTGAGAAACTTAAGCTCCACAAAGCAGACAGCATTGTTACAGCGTGAACCTCTCCTGCTTAAAACCGTGGCTGATAGGTAAGCGAAAATCCTTTCTTTACAAAGAATTTTTCAGATGCCTGCAAAAGAACTTATCTGACTTCTCATAAAGCACTTTGAATATATAATAATGTCGTTTTCTACATTATTATAGTTTCAAATATAGTTTCAAAAAACTACTTTTAATATTGACATTTACAGAACTTTCAATCCCCCCAAAAAGCTGAAATCGGGTGCATATTTTTGCACCCGATTTCTTATCACAGAGGTATGTATAATAAAGGCAATATACGGAAAGGAAGAATGAACTTTGATTTGCCACTACGTCTGACCCCAGTGATTACTTTAATATCCGGGGTGCCTATTACATTTATGACTTTATCCAAATAATCGTTTCGTTCTATAAGTTTCATAAATACTCACGCTCCTTTATTAGTATTATATCGCATTTGTTTCCCCAAATTAATAATATTTAAAATTGGGGAAATAGAATATGTATTATTATATAGAAACTCAGCTCCCGTATAGGGAGCTGGCTTCATTTGTAACATTATATCGCCTTTTCTTCGTGTGAAAACGTGTGAAAAACGCCGAAAGAAAATGAAAACTGATCTGATTTGTTGGATGTTTACACTCAGCAAAGCCTACTAACTGATTGCCAATTATTTGATTTGTTTCAGTTTAGTAGGCTATTTGCTATTAAGTATTAATAAACATGGATTACTCAGTATACTTTTTATCGAGATATTCTGATATTGAATTTATGACTGTGTCTGCTTTTTCACGCAATCTATATGCTGAACTAATTATTTTGGAGATTTCACGGCTGAATACATCGGTTTTAACGTAGTTAAGGTTAAAATATGATATAATTCCGGAATGCTTACTTGAATCGAACCCATCAAGCGCTAAAACAGCTCTAAGAGCGTGGAATATAGCATAATAAGAACGATTTACCGATGAACGAAACTCAGTAGCATCAAACAAAAGTCTTGCCGCTTTCAAATCACCTTTAGCAGTATCCAATCTATACTTGGAGAGGTCAATCACGCTGCTGTCCATAGTTTATTCCCCTTCTTTGAAAGATTCTTATAAAAAGGTACTACTTCCTTCCACTGCTCATACATTTTCTCTTCAATATCCACAATTGAGAAAACTCTGCCATATTTCAAATTCAGATTGACCATAAGCTCGCTTAAACCATCTTCCTGCTCTGAGGAAAGCGATTGTTTTAGGAGTACAGCTACGTCAACATCTGATTCGGCAGAATCTGTTCCTCTTGCCACCGAACCATACAACACTATTGCCGCAAGATTGTTCTTCATAATAAGGAGTAACCCATTAATTAGTTCATCGATTGCTTCTTGGCTTAATGATATGCTATTCATATCGCAACTCCTTTCGCTATTTCATGGCTACATTATATCATATACTATACTAAAACTATAATCAAGTATTCTAATACAATTTCTGTGCCTCATAATCCTTCAATTATCAAGGATTACGGACACCAAAGCAACATAATGCACAACTCAAGATTTTGCATAAACTTTATCAAATATTAGAATAAAATGGGCATATGCACTATTCTGCATACGCCATATTAATTGTCAACAAAAATAAAAAGCTACATCTTGCACAATAAGAATGTAGCTTTTAACATGTAAATATAGGACTAAAGAGATGACACAAGAAAAAACTCTATTTTTCGGACTTTGTCAAAAAAATCATCTCATCATACTATACATAACTGATTTTTAGCTTTGTGAATTCAGCTCCATGTGTGTGGCACATGGAGCTTTATAGGGCGCAACGATACTTAAAGTCCAAATGCATTGCGCACGAACTTTGGATTGGATTTCAGGTTTCCCTCAGTGCAATTTATAGCTTCTGTTATATGTGATCTGCACGGGGCCCTGAAAAATAATGAAACTGAAAAAACCGGTATGCTATGACAGATACCCATATAGAAGTTTTGCCCCGAAGCGTTTCAAATCGCTTTGGGGCATTGTATTAATCATCCTGCTCAGATAAATCAGATTTTATCTGAATCCATAAAGACCTTTGAGCCTGTTGCTCCTGTTTGTCCTTGATACTTTCCAGTGTATGGATTTAGTGCATGATCGTCCATTTCTGCAAATACTAACTGTCCTACTCTACGTCCGCACTTAAGCTCGATAGCACATCTGTTTGCATTATATAATTCTAATGTTATCTCACCTTTGAAGCCGGGATCGACCCACCCTGCATTCTGAATAAACAACCCCATTCGACCAAGAGAACTTCTGCCTTCAACGAATGCCGTTAGATTATCAGGTAGTTCAAAATACTCCATCGTTGTTGCCAAAACAAATTGCCCGGGTAAAATCAAGTAAGTATCGGTTTTAATGGTCTTATAGCTTATCTTATTGTCCAAGGTAATTATTCCTGAAGGAGTGTCATCAACAACGCTGAATGTATCGCCTAACCGTATATCAACACTTGCGGGTTGTATTTGTTCTTTTATAAGCGGTTTGATCACCAAAGAGTTTTCATCAATCATTTTTATAATCGTTTTATCGGATAATATCATTTTTATAGCTCCTCTCGATGTAGATCCGATTTGTATTAGCATTCATTATAACACAGTATTACTGCCATGTCAACAGAAACTCCATAGTACTTCTGACCTTGCGTCAGAAATACTATGGCGAAAAACTTCTATATCAGCATCGCATATATGTCAGCGGATCATGAAAGAATATGAGCGTATCTATAATCTATGGTGTATACATTAGTGACATCCTCCCCGCGCCTGTAGAGGCGGGGGCTTCCTCTCGCCAACTGGCGAGCAGTCGGTTCTCGTTCGATAGTACCAATGTACTAAGCATAAGCGAGCTAACCCCGTGTGCCCCACGGTTCTGTATTATTGGCTAT
>JAGCYM010000104.1 GCA_017960805.1 Ruminococcus sp. | reverse complement strand
CGGTAACGTGATTCAGCCACTTCGCGAGGATAAAGAGTATATGCTCCTCTCAGCGGATCATGGAAACAGTAGTTCTCATCATTATAACCTACAAGAAGCAAACAGTGTTCATTTGACTTCCAGCTGACCATTTCTCCGGTTTCTCTGATCTCCCAGATATTTGCATCGTCAGTGACCAGAGGTTCCATGTCAACGCTGGCCCATATCAATACAGGCTCTCCACAGTCTATGTATTCCATACAAAGATCCTTCAATGAAATACCGCTGATATCTACAGCATCAAAGAATTCATTATCAAGATACTTTCGCAGTGCTGAGCGGATAGCTCCGCTGAAGCATCCATATCCATAAGGAGTATGAGGGTCACCGATAAAAGCTTCATTAGGATCTCCGCTGAACATCACAACTCCGCGTTCAGGATCAGTATATGTATCAACAGGCACGTTATCGATATATCCTTCGCTTATAAGTTCATCTGAGGTAATGTAGAAATCATAGTAGGCAAGAAGCATCGACGCACAAACAAGCTCACACCCCGCAGGACTTCCGTCCTGTGAAATATATGGTGCTTCTATACAACGTACACCCTCAGGAGGAGTTTCTGAAGACTTCGGAATTTCTGACGTTTCACGAGCTTCAGATGCAGGTTGAACTTCAGAAGTTTCTTCCTCAGGAGCAGAAGCCGGTTCAGACTCTGATGATCCATCGGTAGACTCAGTCTTTGTATCAGCATGAAGAGACGGAATATCTGGCAATCCTGTGAAAACAAAAGTCTGCGTGGTTGATGCTTCAGTTTCATCCAAATACTCAGTAGGTAACAGTTCATCTTCTTCAAGACTGCACGAACAGAGTGTCAGAGCAGCAATCAGCGCAACTGCTATTCTTTTCATTTCCATCCCCTCCTCTCTTAGGCGAATGCAAAAAATTTGCAAAAAAATGCTTTTTCCTTTGACATCTGTACTTTCTGCTGTTACAATAATAATTGACAACAAATGCACATCTCTACTATTATTCAACATTTTCTCGGAAATGTCAACCCATTTTCCGAAATTTCCACATTGTGAGGATTAGATATGATCAATATTCTTATAATTGAGGACGATGAAAACATCGCAAAGATGATAACCGCCGCACTCAGCATGGTCGATTATAACGGTACATGCCGGTATGACGGACGATCTGGCGCAGAAGAAGCTCTGAAGGGCGGATACGACCTTATACTACTTGATATCATGCTTCCTGAGATGAATGGATTCGAGGTTATGGAAGCCATAAAAGGCTGCGGCACACCAGTCATCTTCCTTACTGCTATGCAGGAAGTATCTGACAAGGTCAAAGGACTGCGTCTTGGAGCCGAGGACTATATAGTAAAACCTTTTGAGGCTCTTGAGCTTCTCGCGCGCATTGATGTGGTGCTCCGTCGCTCAAATAAAACACAGGATACTATCACATACGGTGATATCACTGTAAATATTGACAGACACGAAATAACCCTGAAAGGGCAGCATGTTCAGCTCACTCCCAAAGAATTTGATGTCATAGTATATTTTCTTCAGCACCAGAACATCGCTGTATCGCGTGAACAGCTCCTGTCAAGTGTCTGGGGTTTTGAATTCGGAGGCGAGAGCCGTTCTGTTGATATCCACGTTCAGCAGGTACGCCGCAAGCTTGGTCTGAAGGATTATCTGATCACCATTCCTAAACTCGGATACCGCCTTGAGAGCCGTGATAACAGATGAAGCTCTGGCAAAAGATTTTCCTGAGCTCACTGTTTCTGATAATAGCCGCGGTAAATATCATATCCGTAACGCTTCTCAACAACAGTCACCGCCTGCTCCTTGAGAGAGAGCAGACGCATGCGATATATGAACACGAATTCTATGAGGCATCGTTCTCGAACGCTGTCGTATACGCAAAGCTCGCAAACGAAAAAATAGCTCTCACCCCAAATGACATACGTCATATTGCCACTGATGTAGTAGAAGGCAGCGGACGTATGCGCGATTCAGCCGTGTTTGACAGTTCAGGCACCGTCATCGCTGTAAATGGTATGCAAGAACTGCTCAGCAAGTTAACACAGAGCGGATTCATAGAAAATATCGACCAGTCAAAAGATAATTATTACGTTTCAGTCTACAATACCAGTAACGGATATAAAATGGCTGTAGGCTCTGCTATAACGACCGAAGGCATGAGCTACAGCGTAGTAACCGCTATGGATATCTCGGAAATCTATGCGATGAAGAAGAAACAGACTGACTTCGTAAGAAAGGTAAGCGTTATCTCCGCGGGAGCTATCTCCTTTGTGCTGCTTATCACAGTCCTTCTCATGCTCAGCCCGCTGAGCAGGCTAAATGTCTATACAAAGACTATCGCCGACGGAAATTACCGAATAAGGATCCGTGAACACGGAAGTCAGGAATTCCGTGAACTCGCCAAAAACATGAACGTAATGGCAGACTCTATCCAGACAAATGCGACCCGTCTTGAAAAAATTGCCGAGGATCGTCAGACATTTATAGCTAACCTCTCACACGAGATGAAAACACCATTAACATCAATACTCGGATTTGCTGATATATTACGTATCAAGAAACATGTTGATGACAATGAACGTATCGAATATGCAGGTGTTATCGTAGAGGAAACCAAAAGACTTCGTTCACTCTCCGGAAAACTGATGGGCATTGTTGCTATGAACGGCACAGAAATTGAAAAGCGCCCTGTGAGCCTGCAGTCAATGATCAGTGAAACCAAAACTGCGCTTGTCCCGCTCCTTGCCAAGAACGATGTACGGCTCGAGTGTATGTCACAGGATATTACTATTTCAGCGGATGAAGAGCTCTTCAAATCTCTTCTGTACAATATAATCGAAAATGCCGTAAAAGCTTCACCGAAGGGTGAGACTGTCGAGCTAAATGCAGCTATGTATGAAGGTGATGCCGTAATTGCCATAACTGACCATGGTATAGGCATGACACCTGAAGTCGTAAAGAAGGCATTCGAACCGTTCTTTATGGCTGACAAGTCACGAAGCAGAAAAGCCGGCGGTGCCGGTCTTGGTCTTGCGCTCTGCCAGAAGATCGCTAATCTGCATTCTGCTAAGGTAGAAATAGACAGTCATCCGAATGAAGGCACTACCGTATTTATCACTATACCAGGGGAGGAATGTCTGTGAAACGCAATTTCATCTTTGTGATCCTCACCGCTATGATACTCGCTCTGGGATTTTACGGTGCAGATATAATCGGCCACTTCCTTCCGGATGAAACTGCTGAACAGGTTGTTGTAGCACGTGACCGTTCGAACACAAATGCGGTTTACCTGAAAGAAGAAAATGAGCAGTTCTCTCCTATGTCACTTGTCGTTAAAAAGTCCCAGTACAACAGTGCAAATGAGAACACCGAAGTTCGGGTGATGACTGCAGCAATGATAACAGCCATGTCAAGTCAGAATGAAAAAACTGCTATAGTCCAGCCTGCAGGACAGGAACTTGACAAAGCCCTCCGATTTGACAAAACCGGATATGTATATGTTGAAAAATGGCAGTATATCAACTCTAAAAAACAGACCCGATTCCTAGACTGTATAGTCTGGACAAATGACATGAGTATTGCATATATAAGATTCTATAACGGAGATAATAAGCAGCTCAGCGGTACTGAAATGAACAACGGACTGGACAGGCTTAATAATTTCTCAGATGAATTCTATCCAAACATTTCAGATAGCTACTACCAGATCACAGATTTCAAGAGCAGTTATGGAAAAGATGCATATTATTATGACAGACCTCAGGAAAACAATCCGGAATTAAATGAACTCGGGAATATAATGGCTGAACAAGTCCGAATTGAACAGCTTGGTGATGCTGCAAGTGTACTCCATTATACAGAAAACAAATATAATTCATACTCACAATATATTAATACTAAATTCGGAATTTCAGAAAACCAGTTGTATAACTTCTGGCTGTCACAATTAGCCTTTGAAGACCTTATAACCAGTCAGAACTACTCTGTAATGGCTGGAAACAAGATAACTGATCTGCTCATCGGTCAGTACGGCGTCTGGGTAAAACCCTCGTACTCGGCAAAGGATGGCATCATATACCAGACCATCACTGCAGGAACCCACGAGGTTACTGTGATATACAATGTACGTGATTCCATAATAGAGGGCTTCTACTTCCCTGACTGTGCTGAAATCCCCTCATATCTTGTATACAGTGATTCAGCTTTCGGTTGATGCTTCGGTTGATGCCTGTTCTTATAGGAATTTCAGGTATTGACATTTTATGGACAAACTGGTATAATATTATCCGACAGTTCGTTTGCGCCATCCTGTCGTTAAACAAAACCAGGGCAGTCCATATTCGTTTTTGCGTCTAACTATGCGCTGATAATGATATTAGGATACGCCTGCTTTCACGTAGGCGTATTTTTTTTGTTAGGTAATGATCAAGAGATTTCAGACTGATAATCAGGGGTGATTTGAAAATGTACAGACTGAAAACATCAGCCGCATTTGACAGTGCGCACTTTCTCTCAGGCTATAACGGCAAATGTGCAAATATACACGGACATCGCTGGAAGATAGAGGTAGAGATCGAGAGTGCAGAATTAATCACGGATGGTGAAAAGCGAGGAATGATCATCGATTTCGGTGATCTCAAAAAAGCGGTTCGTTCTCTTGCAGATGACTTCGATCACGCTCTGATATATGAGAGCGGTTCGCTCAGACCTGCTACCATTGAAGCGCTGAATGAAGAACAATTCCGACTTATTGAAGTTCCTTTCAGACCTACAGCTGAAAACTTCGCCTGCTTTTTCTGCGGAAAGCTCACAGCACAGGAGCTTCCTGTCACCTCAGTAACAGTTTATGAAACACCTGATAACTGTGCAGTTTATGAGGTGGAAAGATGATATTCCCTGTAGCAGAAAAATTCGTAAGCATAAACGGTGAGAGCATCCGCGCGGGAGAACCGGCTGTCTTCATACGTTTCCGGGGCTGCAACCTTAACTGCAGCTACTGTGATACAAAATGGGCAAACACCTCTGAGTGTTCTGCGGAAATGCTGACAACACAGCAGATCGTATCATATGTCTCAGACACAGGCATAACAGATGTGACCCTTACAGGAGGAGAACCGCTTCTTCAGGATGGAATATATGAGATCATCGAAGGACTGAAGAAGATAGGATGCAATGTCGAGATAGAGACTAACGGAAGCATTTCTATAGCTGAACTAAACAGTAAACCACATCGTCCTGCTTTCACGCTTGATTACAAACTCCCGTCCAGCGGCATGGAAAGTGCTATGCTCACTGAAAACTATGATTACCTTAAGGAATGCGATGCAGTCAAGTTTGTTTCCGGAACAGAAGAAGACCTCGAGAAAGCCGCTGAGATAATAGAAAAATTCTCTCTGACTGAAAAGTGCAGGGTATATATCAGTCCTGTTTTCGGAAGTATCGATCCGAAAGAGATAGTTGATTTCATGATAAGAAGGAAAATGAACGGAGTCAGATTACAGCTTCAGCTGCATAAATTTATCTGGGATCCCGAAGAGAAAGGGGTATAATTATGAACAAAGAAGCAATTGAATATCACGTTCGTGGCATTTTGGAAGCGATCGGTGAAGATCCTGAAAGAGAAGGCCTTAAGGAAACTCCTCAGCGAGTTGCAGGAATGCTCGAGGAAATGCTGGAAGGAATTCAGTACAGCAACCACGACATAGCTGATATGTTTGAAAAGGCTTTCACCACAGAAGATAACGGTGCTTCAGAAGCAGTTGTAATGAAAGATATTTCTGTATTCAGCTTCTGTGAACACCACTTTGCCCTTATGTATGACATGTATGTAAATGTTGCATACATACCTCACGGTAAAGTCCTGGGACTAAGCAAGATAGCACGTATCTGCGACATGGCTGCCAAGCGCCTTCAGTTACAGGAAAAACTCGGCAGAGATATTGCGGAGATCATTTCTGAAGCAGCAGGTACTCCAGATGTCGGAGTCAAGATCGTCGGTTCACACAGCTGCATGACTGCAAGAGGTATACGTAATCCCTCAGCACGAACTGAAACAAGAACATACACCGGAGAGTTCAAGACAAGAAAAGATCTTCAGGAACTTCTCGATTAATAACAAGATCATAATCATAAACAGGAGTTTCAAAAAATGAAAGCACTAGTTCTTTTCAGCGGAGGCGTCGACAGCTCCACCTGCCTCGCTATGGCTGTTGATCAATACGGAGCAGAAAATGTACTCGCTCTCTGCATATACTATGGACAGAAGCACGACAAGGAAATGAAGGCGGCAGAACGTACCGCCGCTCACTACGGAGTTGAACTCCGCACTCTCGATCTCGCACTTATATTCTCTGATTCAGACTGTACCTTGCTGACAGGCAACGGAGATATCCCGCAGGAAAGCTATGCGGAGCAGCTAAAGAAAACTGACGGTAAACCTGTTTCCACATACGTTCCTTTCAGAAATGGTCTGTTCCTTTCATCAGCAGCAAGCATCGCATTATCAAATGACTGCGATATAATCTACTATGGAGCTCACAGTGACGATGCCGCGGGAAATGCATATCCGGATTGTTCCGACGAATTCAATGAAGCTATGAACAGAGCAATATACCTTGGAAGCGGTAAGCAGCTTCATATCGAAGCACCTTTTGTAAAACTTACCAAAGCGGATGTTGTGAAAAAGGGACTCGAGCTGAATGTCCCGTATGAACTAACATGGAGCTGTTATGAAGGCGGAGATCGTCCGTGCGGAGTCTGCGGAACCTGCCGTGACAGAATTGCAGCTTTCGAGGCAAACGGAGTTACCGATCCGCTTTTGAAAGGAGAATAACATGGCCGGAAGAACTGAAAAAGAAAGAGGAGACATCACTCTCCTCGGAAATCAGAATACAAAATACTCACAGGACTACTCCCCTGAAGTACTTGAAACTTTCCCGAACAAGCATCCAGACAGAGATTACTTTGTCAAATTCAACTGTCCTGAATTCACAAGTCTCTGTCCTATAACAGGACAGCCGGATTTCGCTACGATATATATATCATACGTTCCCGCAGTAAAAATGGTAGAGAGCAAATCTCTCAAGCTTTACCTCTTCAGTTTCCGCAACCACGGTGACTTCCACGAGGACTGCGTGAACATCATAATGAATGATCTTATAAAGCTCATGGAGCCTAAATACATTGAAGTATGGGGAAAATTCCTTCCCCGCGGAGGCCTTTCTATCGATCCGTACTGCAACTATGGTAAGCCAGGTACAAAATGGGAGCAGGTTGCATGGGAACGTCTCTCAAAGCATGACATGAACCCGGAAGAAATCAATAACCGCTGATCGGATACTTGTCCCCTTCCTGCATATACTATAATGCAGGAGGTGATCACATGGATCATTTTCATATGCCTGAAGGTCTCAGGATGGCATTTGCCGCAGACCCGGAGGCTTTTCAAAAATTCATTTCGCTGACTGACAGGCAGAAATGGGCAATAGTAAGCGGCACCCACGCGGTTGAGTCAGTAAATGAAATGAAGCAGTACGTGAGAAATATCATGACTGCATACTGACATTATTATATCCTGCGGCAGTATAATCCAGCCGCAGGAACATCAAGGAGAAAAGAATGGATAACACTAAAACTGGGAAAAAGAAGAAATGGCCTAAAGTCCTGCTTATAATAATACTTATAATCGCTCTTCTGATCGGAGCACTCGCAGCATTAATCTCAGTCAATGCATCCAGAAATATGAAAATAATGAATGATACCCTGAACGAAGGGATGCAGAAACTCTCTGAATATGCAACCGTGACAGAACTTGATGCCGGAGAATATAAAGAAATCAAAATGTATGGCTTTATGAAGTTTGATGTTGATCAGTATGATGTTGAAGACCTTGGCAATCTTTCTGTAATGAAGGTCAATATGGGAATGATGCAGATGGTTTCATATATCATCACACCATACGAGAAGGATATGCCAATGCTTTCAATGGATTTCATGTACATACTCGGAAACAGAAAAGCTTATGCCGAGTTTTATGATCTCACTTCTGACAACACAGCATCTGAATATGATTCGGTAATGAATAATGTCAGGGAATTCCAGGACAGATATGCAGATCTTGAAGACATACCGACAGAACCTGCATGGTATGATGACCTTCTGAGTGTGGCGCTTCATAAAGCAGGCAAAAAGAAAGATGATGCCATTATCAGAAAGATGTTCTCTGACGCAATTGATACTTATATGTGTAATGAAAAAACTTTGGAAAAGCTTTCTGACGAAGCTGAAACAGAAAAGACAGAGATAACCCAGGAATACTGTGATAACCTTGTTAAGAACGGCGGAGTTTCAACAGATGTATTCAAGAAAAACCTTGGAGATGAAAAGACCAAGGACTTTTTCGACAAGGTACTCTTCGGTACAGAGCTTTACAAATAATATATGATCAATTCTCCCCTTTGCATTTACGCAGAGGGGAATTTTCATAATAACACAAAAATAATCAGAAAATGATATACAAATGACACATCGTTGTGATATAATGGGTACAGTAAGAAAAGGAGCTCTGATCTTATGACTATTCTGCTTATCGAGGACGACCTCCAGATATGTGAGGTCACTCAGAAATATTTTACAAACAAGGGAGCAAAGGTCACCGCCGTACACAACGGAGCTGACGCCCTTCAGCTTGTCGAAAAAGGTATAAGTGACTATTCACTCGTACTGCTCGATATCATGCTACCGGAAACTGACGGATTCACGATATGCCGTGCTATACGCAAATGCAGCGACATCCCCGTCGTATTTATTACCGCAAGAGGAAGAGAAGAAGATATAGTCCGCGGATATGATCTTGGCTGTGATGACTATGTTGTCAAGCCGTTCCTTCTCTCAGCCCTATATGGAAAGTGTTCTGCTATCGTTAAGCGTACTGAAGGCAGCAACAATACACTTCTTGTATGCGGTGCAATTCAGCTTGATACCAGAAAGCTCGTATGCACCGTAAACGGACAGGAAGTTGAACTCACTCCAAAAGGCTTTGCAATAATGCGATATCTCATGGAACATCAGGGATGGACCGTCAACCGAGATACACTGCTCGACCGTGTATGGGGAAGCGACTACTTCGGAGCTGACCGTGTTGTGGATAACCACATAAAACGTCTTAGAAAAGCTCTTGGAAGTGCAGGAGGTCAGATACATACAGCTGTCGGAAGGGGCTACAAACTGACTGAAAAATAGAAGGAGGGACAAATATGAAAATATTCAAGAAAGCAAAGCGCGAAAAATTCTGGTGGATATTCCTGAAATCAGAAGCTGTTGCGTTAGCACTAGCATGTGTATTTGCTGTAGGCTTCCAGTCATATATCCACTACGTTGTTAATAATCAAGTCGAACAGGCTTTAGACGATGAGATGATAGCCCAGCAGAACTACATAAGCAACTGTGCTTCAAAAGACTTGTCTCATGAAGAAGTAATACAACTAATAGATTCTCGTTTATCAATGTATACACACTTTGAAGTCTGGCTGGATCAGCTGCCATTATTTGATCCAAGCGGTCATCACAATGTCTTATTAGTACCGCAATACTCCAAAGGTTGTCATGCTGTTTCCGCACTTGTCGATGAAGACGGAAACATTGTTGCATCCAGCCGTCAAAATCTTCTGATTTTTCTTATGTTCGAAAAGAATAGAGAAGATGACAAAGAACGTAGCTTCTACATATGTGATAACGAAAAACTTAACATACCAGAAGTCGATGAATTCTTTGAATTATACGATAAACTAGGTGGAAATGACAAAGTCAACACATATATTTCTATCAAAGCTGACAGTATTTATATCAACAAAAAAGAGAAGACATTTATCCCTCATAAAGGAACGTTCATTATAGAAAAATATAATCCTAAGGGATTCTTCAAAGAACAGAATCAGTATTATATTACTGAAAATGAAGAAGTTACAGAAGAAACAAAAGGATTTGAAATAAATATAAATGATCCTGATTTCGAACTTACAGACGTACATCAGGGTATCACTGGTGATGAATATCCAAGATATGCACTTTTCGGCTTCTGGGGAGATAAGAAAGAAGTGCTTGATCGCTTTGATTCAGAATTCTCGGCGCCCAATAGCGATGATTCCAATTATTCATATCTTCTTAATTCAGATGGAACCGCAGTATTTGCCAGAAATACAAATATCACTATAGATAAGCAAAAATACCGATTAATGAGCCGCTTTACGATCAACTATTATGAACCTTCGCTTGTGCGATATTTCTGGACATATACAATTCTAGTAGCTTCACTTCTCTTTATAATAGCACTCCTGTATTCATGGCGCAGAAATGTAGTAAACAAAGCAAAATATGCAATGGACGACTATCAACGCGATCTGACCAACAATCTCGCTCATGATATCAAGACACCACTCACTGCAATCGGAGGATATGCTGAGAATATTCTTGAAGGCAGCCTTACAGAGGACGAAAAGCAGAAGTATCTGCACTCAATTCTGGATAATGTTGCAGCTACAGATACTATGATCAGCAAAACTTTACAGCTGAATTCCGAAAACAGCTCAAAACTCAGGCGTGAAAGAATAAATGTCAGTGAATGCCTTGATTCAGCAGTAAAGAAATACGAAGTTCAGCTGGAAGAAAAGAATATCAAATTAAATTCAAGTGGTTCTGCAGAAATAAAAACTAACCGAACATCCTTTGATTCCATAATCGAAAATCTTATCTCAAATGCTGTGAAATATACATCAGAAAATGGAACAATAAAAACTGAGCTGAATAAGAAAAGGCTTGTAATCACAAATACTGTTGCTTCAAAAATTGATGTTAAAAAGCTTAAAGACCCATTCGTTCGCGGAGATGCTTCAAGAAGCAATGTTCAAGGAAGCGGACTTGGCCTCACAATTGCCGAGCGTGCAGCTCAGATGAATGGTATGAAATTAAACATATCGTGTTCAGATTCAGAATTCAAGTCAGAACTGAAATTCTGAATGATATTACAAATGAATTTTCCAGTGAACGGGACCTCTTCTTGAGGTCCCGTTCTTCTTCATCGGAACTTATCGATGAACTTTTTTATACTAATATGTCCTTACAGCTTGCCGGATTAATACTGTTTGCTTGAAAATAACTATTGAATCTTGAAAATAATCAAAAATAATGGTATATTAGAAATAGAAATCATTTTTCATTTATTTCAATGAGGGGGAGAAAAAATGAAAAAGCATCTGTTTAGCATTCTGCTTGTAATTGTAATGATAATTGGTATAATACCATATACCACAATTGCGGAGGAAAACGATTCAAACAGTTCTCAAGCGGAAAACTATGGAGAATTTGTTGACGGGAAAAAGGTTATCAGCGATATGATAGAAAAAAACGGAATGTATGCTCATCCGCGTATCATCATGTCGGAGGAGAAATTTGCAAAACTGAAAAGTCATATCGGTGATGATTCAGTAACAGCGATCCTTATTGAAAAACTTCGAAAAGAAGCGGACAGGACCCTTGATATGCCCGTATGTCAATATGAGATTCCCGACGGGATACGTCTACTTGAAACATCAAAAAGAATACAGCGCCGCGTAGCTGCGCTAGCTATGGCATACAATATTTTCGGTGATGAGAAATACGCACAGCGATGCTACGCAGAACTAGAAGCAGCATGTAATTTCCAGGATTGGAACCCGAGACATTTCCTTGATACTGCAGAAATGAGTACAGCCTTTGCAATTGGTTATGACTGGCTCTATAAATGGATGAATGATAATCAAAGGTCGTTCATAAGAAAGAACTTGATGGAAAAAGGTTTCAATCAGGTCATGGAAGATTTTGAAGACAAGCCAAGAAGCCGCACTTACCGCTGGTATCAGGATTATCCCGGAGATAACTGGAAACTAGTCTGCTGCGGAAGCATGAGCATGGCGGCACTTGCAGTCGGAGATGAAACTGACACAAGAAACATAGCTTCTGAGATCCTGACCTATGCTTACAAGGAAGCATATTCCTTCGTGCGCCGTGCCTACAGCGCTAAAGACGGAACATACAGTGAAGGACTGGGTTACTGGGATTACGCTACATATTATCTTGGCCTGCATTCCTCCTCACTGACAAGTGCTGCAGGAACTGACTACGGCCTTGCTGATTATGATGGCCTTCGTAAATCTGTTGATTTTGTAAGATATATGAGTTCAAACACTTCAAAGTCCTTCAGTTTCGGTGATGACGGTGACAGCCGCGATACAGGCTGGGCGGTTCTCCTTTGGTTAGGTGAGTATTATCAGTCATATGACATATCAGCCATTCGTCTCTCGAAAATCAAAAATGACAGCTTCAACTACCTTGACCTTCTTTGGATAGATGAAGATAAGACATCCGCTTCAGCCCAAGACATTCCTACTGACTGGGGTGAAGTCGGAGCATCAAATGCCAGCTTCAGAAATTCATGGGACGAAAGTGGAATTGTAGCAGCACTTCATGTAGGCGAGAATAAATATAAGTATCACGGGCACTACGATCTGGGCTCATTCTATATTGAGTCCAACGGCGCAAGATTCTTTACTGATCTGGGCAATGAATATTACGAACTGCCGAATCGTCAGTATTCCTACCGGATAAGAGCTGAAGGTCATAACACACTTGCAATCAATCCATCACAAGAGCTTGATCAGGAGGAAGGTGCAGAATGCCTCATAAGCAGCTTCAGCGGAGGAAACGAAGCATATGCTGTTACTGATTTAACCGCCGCTTATGTCTCAAGCGGAGCCGAAAGCGTTATCCGAGGCCTGAAAATGATAAAGGACAAGGAGTGCGTTATTATTCAGGATGAAATCTCTCTAAAAGCTCCGGGTGATATATACTGGTTCGCTCACACAAAAGGACAGATCAATGTCGCAGAAAACGGCAGAAGCGCTGTAGTTACTGTTGGATCTGAAAAAATGTGGGTAGGGATCATCAGTGATGCAGGTAAGTTTACTGTAATGAATGCCGAACCTCTTCCCACATCTCCTGTTGTACCTGATCAGGCAGATAACAGCGATTACAGAAAACTCTCTGTTCATCTGACAAATACCAAGAATACAACAATTTCAGTAGCCTGCATACCACTAAAACAATCAGAAATACAACCATCTTGGACTCCATCTCTGAAAACTATTTCCGAATGGTCTCCTCAGATAACAGAAGGAGATGTTAACGGAGACGGTAAAGTAACTGTCGCAGATGCTGTTCTTCTGCAGAAATGGCTGCTGGCTGTTCCGGATACGAATCTTACTAACTGGAAAGCCGCTGATCTTTGCAACGACAACAGACTGGATATGTTTGATCTCTGCCTGATGAGGCGAAAACTGATATATGGTTAGTATTCTCATCAGCTCTTAGCGGACAATACTAATCAAGATATAGGAAACTATGTAAACGGGGGGCTCTTCATCGCAGCCCCCCTTCTCAATTGTTGAAGCCTTGTTGTTCACAGGCTCTTCTTTTCTGATAAATTAAGATTTAGAATCAATATATTAGCATTATTGTTCTTCAAGCATTCCGCTGAAAGTTCTTCCATCAATATTAATAGTTACACTTACTTTGTCATTTTTCTCATCATTACTAAAACCGTTATCCCCTGCCTCCTTGATTATCTTAGGATAGTCAACATAACACTCATCAATGTCAACATTTCCGCTAATTCCTGAAATGCTGCCCTTGCTCGAACTCTGCCACATACCATAACTGCCGCTATAATTTGGTTTAGATACATCATAATTCGCTACCCAGACAGCAAAGCGCTTCTTAATATATTCATTAGTATAATTGGTAAGCTGATACGCTGACATATATAAACCTGAAAAATATCCAGCGTTTTCCATCTCCTTCAAGAAAACAGAAATTATCGCACTGACCTTTTCACGTCCAAGAGAAAGAACTTTCTGTTCCTCGACATCAAGATATACAGGATATTCAAACTGCTTCCCTTTTAGTACTTCCAAAAAAACTTTAGCTTCACTACGTGCTTCATCCTCACTCATAGCATAACTGTACCAGTAAGCACCGCATGGTATGCCAGCGCCTTTTGCTCCGGAATAGTTTCTTTCGAATTTCTTATCCTTCTGAGACAGCTCACGACCATAACCAGCACGGATTATCACAAAATCTTTATCAACTTCAAACCAGTTGATGTCCCCCTGCCATTCGGAAACATCTATTCCCTTCTTAGTCAAAGTTCTCACACCACCCAAGTCAACACATTCAAAATTCGGCTTTATCAAGCCGTTTTTTCATAATATGATAAGTTCCATAAAAATGTGAAAGGCTAAGCTTAACAAAAGTTAAAGACTTGTTAAGAATTAACATGATATAATCTGAACATAGAGAAAAAGAAATGAGGTATCAGATATGTTCTGGAGAATACTGAAAAAAGATCTTAAGCGCAAACGAACAATGAATGCCATACTTCTAATGTTTGTCATTCTGTGCTCTATGTTTGCTGCTGCTAGTGTAAACAACATCGTAGCGGTTACCGGCGGTATTGAACACTTTTTCAATATTTCTGATGTTCCGGAAGTCATTGTTTCTTTAACACATGACTCAGAAGAAAAAAAGAATATTGAAAATATCAAAGGAATACGCGAGATCAGGACTGAATGTCCGATGTACATCTACAGTTCAAAGTACTTCAGATTTAAAGGAAAGAAGCTTGATAACTTTATAAACCCGGCCGTTATCCTCTCATATAATGAAATGGGAATCAAATACTTTGATTCAGATAACAAAGTAATCAAAAGTGTTGAAAAAGGACATTTCTACTGCACATCCACATTCATACAGTATCTGGATGTCAAGGAAGGCGACGAATTTGAGTTAAATGTTGATGGCTTCCAGTACAAGTTAATATATGATGGTTTATTCAAAGGAGCGGTAATACAGACAGGAAATGCTGCACTCCCTTATCTAATCGTCAACTCTGAAGATTTCAAAAACATCGAAGAAGGTTATGATGCTCCCTCTCTTCGCTATGACTCTATGTATATCAAGACGGATAACGTTGATGCGATAACTGAATATGCAGAAAAGACAGAAGACGTTTATGCTTCGACAAGAGACTCCAGCAAAACAATATACATCTTCGATATGATGGTCGCTTACATAATGATGGCAATAAGTGTTATCATAATGCTGACAGCATTTATAGTACTACGTTTCACCATAGGATTTACTATTCAGGAAGAATACCGCGAGATAGGCGTAATGAAAGCACTTGGAATAAATAATACAAGTATACGCAGCATCTACATAGTAAAGTATCTGGCCATCTCAGTAGTCGGATCACTGATTGGATTCTTCTGCTCAATTCCGCTCAGCAATATCATGCTCAAGACAGTTTCTGAAAATATGGTACTCGGAAGCGAAAATGGCATAGTACTAAGTGTAATCAGTGCCATATTCATAATCGCTATAATCATGCTCTTCTGTTTCTTCTGTACCCGTAAAGTAAAGAAGCTCTCGCCTATCGATGCTGTAAGAAGCGGACAGACCGGAGAGCGTTTCCGTAAAAAAAGTCTGCTCCACCTTGGCAGTTCCAGACTCCCTTCAACAGCTTTTCTTGCTTTGAACGATGTACTGAGTGCTCCCAAGCAGTTCCTTATAATTACAATGGTATTCACGCTTTGTATGTTCATGATGAATGTTATGGCTACAGGATCATCTACTCTGAAAAGCGATAAACTCATGCGTTTCTTCAATGCCCCGGTATCTGATATCACGATCATGGATACAGAAATTCTAGGAGATCTGATGACTAAACCTGGCGGATACAGAACGACGATAGAAAACACAGAAAAAATCATGAACGATCTTGACATCGATGGAACATACAGTGTTACATTTGGAAGTCAGAGCAGCTGTGTTCATGGAGACAAGTCCTGCACTAAAATATTCTTTGTAAGCGTTATAGGTAACAACGAATATGAAATCATTTGCGATGAAGGCAGCGCTCCGCGCAAGGCAGACGAGATTGCTATGACCGGATATGCTATGGATGCTATTGACGCTAAAATAGGAGACAGAATAATTGTAACACTGGGTGATAATGATTATGAATTCATTATCACAGGAAAGATCTCATCGTTCTTTGGCGGAGGATATGCGTGTATTTCTCACAAAAGCTTTGATCTAAATGATGTTGTCGGAAACGGAACTACCGGAATTCAGATAAAGCTCAATGGAGATCCGGATAAAGAAAAGATAAACAATACAATCGATCAAATCCGTGATAAACTTGAGACTGACAAGGTTTATACAAGCAAGGATGCAGTAAAAATGATGACTCAGGTATCCGATTCACTAAATGCGTTCAAAAAGCTCAACATGATACTGACTATCATACTTACCGGACTTATTGTTATACTCATGGAGCGTTCCTTTATATCAAAGGAAAAGCCTGAGATAGCACTGATGAAAGCTGTAGGTATCTCAAGCAGAAGCATTATCATCCAGCATGTTCTCAGATTTGTGATCGTTTCACTGATCGCTTGCATAATATCATCGGTATTTGTATTACCTATAAGTTCATATCTTCTCAGTTGGGTATCATCAATGATAGGAGACATAAGCAATCTGGACGTTGACTACAGTCCTGCTGAGATATTTGCTCTCTGCCCCGCTCTGCTGCTTACAGTAACTGCATTAGGAGCACTGATAACAGCATTGGGCATGAGAAGAATAACCGCATCTGATACGGCTAGTATAGAATAATGGAGGAATATAAAATGAGTACAGTATTACAGACAAAAAATCTCTGCAAGACATATATAATAAACAAACGTCAGAATAACGTTCTGAAAAACATTGATCTCACTGTCAATGAAGGAGAGATGGTAGCTATAATGGGCCCTTCAGGATCAGGAAAAAGCACACTGCTCTACTGTGTTTCCGGAATGGACAGGATTACATCAGGAGAAGTTAAATTTAACGGAAAAGATACTACAAAGCTGAAAGAAAAAGAGCTTGCAAAGCTCAGACTTGATGAAATGGGATTCATTTTTCAGCAGATGTATATGATGAAGAATCTCAGCATTCTGGACAACATAATCCTTCCGGCAGTCAAATCAAAGAAGAACGATGAAAGCCGCAAAAAGACTGAAGAAAGAGGACGTGCACTGATGCGTCGTCTTGGTATCGACGACATCGGAGGCAATGATATAAACGAAGTATCAGGCGGACAGCTTCAGCGTGCATGTATCTGCCGAAGCATGATAAACTCACCCAAAATGATCTTCGCTGACGAGCCTACAGGAGCTCTGAACCGCGCAAGTTCAGATGAAGTAATGAAAGAACTGATTTCATTGAACCACGACGGAACGACTGTTATGTGTGTTACTCACGATCCTAAGGTAGCCGCCAAGTGCAGCAGGGTTCTCTATCTGGTTGACGGCAAGATAGTAGGTGAAAAGGAAATGGGACACTTTAACGAAGGAGAAAAGGAACTCCGTGAACGTGAACGCAGTCTCAATAACTGGTTAATGGAACAAGGATGGTAATCCATCTGTTACTCTTCAAGGGGTGCATTTCATGCACCCCCTGTTGTGTTATCTTTAGATGAACATGATCTTCGCTTTTGCTTGCTTTCTATTCTGTATTATGTTACAATATTATTTGGTGGTGATACTAATGACAGATATTCTTATTATAGAAGATGACAAGGAACTCTCCTCCCTTCTCACTGATTTTCTCCGTGCTGAAGGTTATACGGTCTCATCTGTTGAAAGTGGCGAACGCGCACTAGAACTGTTTGAGAAATATGGAGCAAAACTTGTTGTACTTGACATAAATCTCCCGGATATGAATGGTTTTGCCGTGTGCTCAAAGCTTCGTGAGAATGCTGATACTCCTATTCTCATCGTAAGCTGCAGAACAGATAAGGAAGACAAGCTCAGCGGCCTTGATCTCGGTGCAGATGACTACATTGAAAAGCCCTACGATATAGATATCCTTTTAGCCAAAATAAAAGGAATATTCAAAAGACGTTATCAGAGAGAAGAAATATCCGCTGACGGAGTAACCCTAAATCTTTCTGACCGCACTGCAGTCATTGATGGAGAAAAAGTCGAACTGCCTGCAAAGGAATTTGATCTTTTAGCTCTCCTCATAGAAAATGAGGGAAAGGCTCTCAAAAAAGAGTATCTTTTCAGTACAGTATGGGGAAGCGACAGTGATTCAGAACTTCAGACCCTCCATGTACATATAAACCGTCTGCGTCAGAAACTTGGCGATGACCCTAAGAACGCAAAGCGCCTGCTCACAGTATGGGGCGTAGGATATAAATTTGTATGAAAGCATTCAAGAAACTATGTATAATCATTACACTCCTGTTTATCATTCTTACTGCTGTTACAAATGTATACATGATAAGGAAGATAAGGAACGATGAAGGTCTATACCTCGTAGAGGCAAAACGTCTTACTGACGATATAGAAGAGACTGGTACATATGATATCTCACAGTATCCACATATCACAGGAGTGTTTACTGAAGAGGACGGCAGGCTTTTTATATCAGACAATCACTATACGATCATCGAAGCACGAGGACAATTATTCCGTGTTGAGTATTCCATAGACAGCAACAGATATACCATACTTGTACTAAACTGTGTTCTCGCAGCTGCACTTCTTATCTTAGCAGGTGTACTAATATACATACGAAAGCACATCATACTACCTTTTGGAAAGCTTAATTCGATTCCTCAGGAACTTGCAAGGGGCAACCTCGCTGTTCAGATGCCTGAAGAAAAAAGCAGATTCTTCGGACGATTCACGTGGGGAGTAAATCTTCTGAGAGAAAGCATTGAAGACAGCAGAAAAAAGGAGTTAAGCATGCAGCGTGACAAGAAGCTTCTGCTTCTATCACTCTCCCATGACATCAAGACTCCTCTGTCTGCTATAAAACTAAATGCAAAAGCTCTTGAAAAAGGGATATACACAGATGAAGAAAAACGCCGTGAGGCAGCTGAAAGTATAAACAAGCGCGCAGACGAGATAGAAAACTTTGTTAGTCAGATCACTAAGGCAGCAAGTGAAGACTTCATGAACTTTGAGGTAACAGAAAGTGAAGAATTCCTCAGCCACATAATTGAACGCATCGAAGCAAGATATGCTGTTCAGCTAGCAGACCGCGGCACTGAGTTCATAGTTGATAAGTACTCAGACTGCCTTCTCGAATGTGATCCGGACAGACTGGCTGAATGTCTTCAGAACCTGATCGAAAACGCAATGAAGTATGGTGACGGAAAACAGATCAGGGTAAGCTTTGACAATATGGACGGACGCGAACTGATTACAGTGTCAAATACTGGTTGCACACTTGAGGAAAAGGAGCTCACTCAGATATTTGAAAGTTTTCAGCGTGGACGCAATTCTGACAAAGCACCGGGCAATGGCCTCGGCCTCTTTATATGCAAGCGCCTTATGAGCCTCATGGACGGTGAAGTTTATGCAGATATACAGAATGGTTGCTTCAATATAACTCTTGTAGTAAAGCTAGTCTGATTCCAAACATTATTCAAGGGCGCATTCCGTGCGCCCATCATATTTGTATATTCCCAGATGTTATGTATGCTAATTTTAGGCTAAAAACAGCGATTTTTATAAGCCGGGAAAAAATCTAAAAAAAATTGGAAAATTTTTGTAACGTTTCTGTACTTTGTCCGTCTAACTGACAGAAGCCAAGGAAGGAGGTGCGATGATTGGACAAAAAGACTGTCGAAAAGCTGTACGAAACCTGTTATATGCAGGTATATTCCTATGTGATGACACTCGCTAAGGACAGCAATAAAGCTCAGGAGATAACTCAGGAAACATTTTATAAGGCTATGACTACCAAGCAGACCTTCCGTGGCGAATCCGAATGTTTATCCTGGCTTTGCGCTATAGCAAAAAACTCCTTTATAGACGAAACACGCAGATCATCACGTTTTCAGGACGAGCCTGACGAGCCTATCGCAGACAGCGGCACCGATATCGAGCAGAGCATCACTGACTCAGAGACGTCATTCAGGATACATATGCTACTGCACGACATGGAAGAACCGTACAAAGAAGTCTTTGAGCTCCGTGTATTCGGAGAGCTCTCCTTCACACAGATAGGAGCGATCTTCCAGAAGACCGAAACATGGGCTAGAGTTACATATCATCGTGCCAGACTAAAGCTCAAGGAAAGGATGGATAAAAATGAAATATAACTGTGATATGATCAGTGATCTGCTCCCGCTATATATGGACAAAGCCTGCAGCAAGTCAAGCGCAGAAGCAGTCGAACAGCACCTGAGCGAGTGCCCTGCATGCGCCGGAGTACTTGAGAATATGAAGAAATGCGATGAAACCATAGACAAAGCAATCGCAAAGGAACGCACAGAAGTAATATCCAAGCAGGCAAAATTCTTCAAACGCCGTTCCGCAATAGCAGGCAGCATTATCGGAGCGATATTCGCAATACCGATTCTAGTCTGCCTCATCGTAAACATTGCAACAGGAGCCGGACTTACATGGTTCTTCATAGTGCTCGCTTCGATGCTTATTCCTGCATCACTCATAATCGTGCCCCTGATGGCACCTGATAACAAATTCCTCTGGACTATAGGATCTTTTACCGCAAGTCTCTTTATTCTCTTTGCTGTATGCAGCATATATTCACGCAGTAACTGGTTCTTTATCGCATCTTCGGCAGTTCTGTTCGGTCTCTCTATACCGTTCATGCCGCTTGTTGTCAACACCAAGCCTGTTTCAAAACTGCTGGGGAACAACAAGGCACTTACTGTTGTCGGGACATATACCCTGACATTTGCACTTATGATGCTATTTATCGGCTTAAAGGTAAAATCATTATTCTTCTTCCAGGCTGCTCTTGCATTCTCACTTCCTCCCCTGCTCTTCATGTGGGCAATGTTTGCTCTGATCAGGCTCCCAAAATGGAATGGCCTGCTGAAAACAGCCTCATGCATACTCGCAGCAGCGCTCATCTACTTCTTCAATGATACGATAGTATATCTGCTGCTAGGCCAAGGACTTCACTTCGTAGGATTTGATACAACGCTCACTACCACAGACAGTCTCAACAGTATGATCTGCTGGATCGTTCTTGTGACAGGAATTATTACAGCTGCAATATTTGCTATATTCGGATTCATCAGACTTTCTAAAAAGGACAAAAAGGAGATTAAAAAATGAAAATGACATCTAAACTTATTATTGCGATTACGACCGCTATTATGATTCTCTGCCTCTCAAGCTGTGTTGCCAATGTAACAATGTATGATCACGGCAATAATTACACAGCCGGAGATTTCGAAACAAAGGACGAGATCACTGCAATCGATATAGACTGGAGCTCCGGAGACGTCAATGTATCATATCATGATAAAGATACTGTATCAGTTACTGAAACATGCAATGTTGAGCTCAAGGACTCACAGAAAGTACATACATGGCTTGACGGAAAAACTCTTCATATCCGTTACTGTAAATCAGGTGAGAACTTCAATCTGACTAATGCTGAAAAGAAACTCCAGGTCAGTCTTCCTAAGACTATAGAACTCGATAAACTCAACTACGACGGATCTTCAGCAAATGTTTCATTCAATGACGTTACTGCCACAACCATCAAGGTCGATACATCATCCGGTACAGCTAAGCTCAGCAACTGCTCAGCAGACACATTCAAGTTTGATTCTTCTTCAGGTGACATTATCCTCGATCAGAAAGGCGAATCTGAAAGCATAGAAGCTGATGCTTCATCAGGTGACATCACTGTAAATGCAGAAACCGTTAATAAACTCAACTTTGACACGTCTTCCGGTGAAATCAAACTGAATATAAATAGCTCTGAAAAAATATCTGCTGATACATCAAGTGGAAAATGTGAACTTCATTTCAAAAAAGTACCATCTGAAATGAAACTGGATTCAGCATCAGGTGATATCACGATCCATTTACCAAAGGATGCTGAGTTCTCTGCTGATGTTGATACAGCTTCCGGAGACTTTGATTCTGAAATTTCACTTATCAAAAAGAATTATACATACATAAGCGGATCTGGAAACAACACAATGGATATAGATACAGCATCCGGTGATATACAGATCAAAATAGAAGAGTAAAACAGTACAGTCCATAATAAAAAACCCTTTAGGGGTAGCTGAGAATGAAATGCAGTTGGCAGACCTTTCTCAGCCCACTTAAGGGGCAGTGTCCGTATTATGCCCTTATAGGGCTTTCTCAAACCACCCGTTTTACGGGTGGTTTTGATTTGTCCGTGGAAATTTGTTGGCTCTCCTGTCTCTGTTTTCTTGCAAGGAACTGTTTTCTCGCCTTCGCTTCATCTTCCTCAACAAGCTGCATCATCGAGCGAATATCATTCAGCTCGATTTCTTCTATTATTCTCTGGACGATGTAGTGCGTGTGGCAGACTTCCTTGTCATATTGGGAATAAGTGTTACAATTGTAAGAGCCGACTGGAGACGGGATGAGAAGGACGTTGTGGAGTATATCCGCCGCCTGAAAATGAATGCAAGGGCACCGGAGCTTACCCGTCAGATGTGCCTTTACCTCATCGAGTATGGGACCGTTGACAAGAACAACAAGGACAATAGAAGCCGTCCGAGAGAAATTCATGTTTACTATAAGCTCATCGACAAAAAGCTTACAAACAAGTCAAATGCCCTGATCTGAGATCAGGGCATAACAAAAATATGTTTTGTATCCTTTTTGACAGCTTACAACGCATAGTAAGTATTATTAGTCTTTCTTTATATGCTGGATAAGATTGATAACAAAACCTGATGGAGATATCATTATAGCTGATTTTGAAGTAGGTGTATTCACAGTTTTATCATTATAGAAGTTTTTAAATCCGTGCTCTGTAAGCAGCTTGAAAGCTTCATCAAAATTGTCCACATTCATTCTGATCGCCGCCTGATCCTGAGGAACAGGTGCATTGACCTGAGAAATATCCAAATAGAAGCCGTTAGCGTCCTTCATGCGGATGCCGGTAACCCCCATTTCACCTATACCTTCCTGATTGTGACGCTTTTCAAATCCGAGTTCTTTAAACAGATCAACAAGAGGCTCTGCGTTTTTTGTGATTATCTGTGGGTTAAAAGTCGTTATTTTCATATATTTTCACTCCTTGATATTGTGTAGTATTAGTCCTTTATGTGCTGGCAGAGGTCGAATGCAAAGCCGGTCGGCGAAATGAGACAGGCAGATCTATTAGACTTTGTATCAACTGTATGGTCTCCCTTGGGATTCTTAAATCCCATTCCTCTGAGGAAGTTATAAGCCTCTTCAAAATCATCAACGTTCATGCGTATCATTGTCATATCGCGCGTAACCCCGTCAACCTGAGCAACATCAACATAGAAGCCGTCAGCGTTCTTCATACGGACATTTACAATGTCATTGCCGCCAGAATTAACGGTTATCTTATGTCGTCTCTCGAATCCGAGTGCCTCAAAGAGTTTGATAGTTGCATCGGCGTTGCCTGTAACGATCAGTGGGTTAAAAGTAGTGATTTTCATGAAGTTTTCCTCCTTTTTAACTGCATAATTTGCAGATTTGGGCATTTTAGAATAACAATGTATCAAGTTTATCTGTCAGCTCGGTAATTCTGTCAATGTAGTATTTTATTTTTTGATGTTCAGTTTCTGAAAAAGGGACTTTTTTCCTTATCTTGCGAATAATGCGTATATAGCAAAGAAGTGATGCTTTTTCCGTAACTTCATTGAACTTGCTCTCATCATCAGTTCCGAGATAGTTTATCAAAAAATAGCGATAGAACTGTTTTGCCGTCTCATAGGAGAATCCCATGAATTTCTCTACAACAGCAGCATCTTCCTCTCCCAGAACCACATAGAAATAATACAGATCACTCAGTTCAGCAATAGGATGACCAGTCGATACTCTGTCCATATCAATCAGTAGCGGCTCGCCATTTTGCAGAAATACATTTCCGGTATGGAAGTCTCCGTGAACAAGTGTATCAGAATGTGAAATACCCTCGACCAGCTTTCTGCACTTTTCGGCAAGAGTTTCATTCTCATAAGCGATTCCGCTTCTGACGTAGTTCAGATATCTTTCGGAAACATCTGAAAAAGCGTCCTCTTCTGTGACTTCTATACTATGGATAGTGTGAGCAAGCTCTGCCATCATTTTCGCGTAAGTTTCGACCTGACTGGGAGCTCGCGCAATACACTGTGAAAATGTTTCTGATTCCACAAGCTCGTACATTGCTCCGTAACGTTCGCCAACTGATACAATGCCAAATGATATTGCTGTCGGCATACCAAGTATAAAGGCTTTGCGGCTGAGAGCTATTTCCTGCTCAACATCGTGATATGTATTATTCTGGTTGAACACCTTGATAACAAGTTCGTCATCATATCGGTAAACATCGCCTTTAGCTCCTCTGCCAAGCAATTTACAGCCGTCAACGGATACTTCACGATATTTCTTATATCTTGCTTTGTCCGAATCAAAGGTACCGGGCCATATGAAGTTGATGTGTTTAATAAGTTCTTTGAAAGCTCCGGTCTTATTCAACGAGAGCTCAACAGTTTCAGCAATGGTCTTGTAATACCAGCACTGTATTGCAGGGTCGCTTTGATGAAGCATTTTCCAAATTGACTCGCCATTTTCTGAATATTCTCTTGCAAGTGAGCGGATATTTGCAAGCTTGTCCGCAAGCCACAGCATCTTCACGCCGATATCACTGCTGTTTTTCAGTACAATGAGCGATTCTTCCTTGCGGCGCTGCCACGAAGTGCTCTTGTTCTCATCGGGATAAGAACGTTCAGATTCAGAATCTACCAGAGCGGCGACTCTTTTTCCGAAACGTTTCTCTATTTCTTTAAGAGTACCGTCAGTATCCTCAACGATATCGTGGAGGATACCTGCTGTTATAATCTCCGCATCATCAGTCATGGTAGACAGTATCTGAGCCACCTCCATAGGGTGAAGTATGTACGGTATACCATTGAACTTGCGAACCTTGCCCTGATGCATTACAGTTGCGTAGATAACGGCTTCTTCAAGCATATTCATCATAGCAGTTCATCCTTTGGTTATCAGAATTCATCATATCGGCACTTACGACGATAAATACTCAACATGATCGAATATTTGAGTAAATTTAACGGTTACAATATGTATATTATAGCACGTATTGCTTCGCAAAATATTAATAATCTATTAATATCGAAAAGAAAACTGTACAAAGTTTCGGTGTGTTTTTAGTGCATTCAGACTAATCAGTCACTTTTCCAAATTAATTTGTGTTTGTCATGATATTTAAACTATCATCGAATTACGGATGATACAAATCAATATTTTTTATGGGCGCAATAAACAATTAAACAACGTTTAATCTGTGCAACCTCACGATATTGTATACATATTTAATGCTATCCCTTTAAATTATACAATTTGTATGCATTTTGTTTGACTGATACTCTCATCATCAATGATGATGGGATGCCCTCCTGCAAGCCGGAGGAATGTCATTTCTTTGACGGGGAGTGCTATTCACCTCCCACCTGTAGAGGTCGGAGACTTCTAGCGTTAATATGTAAAAAGTCGGCTCAAAAAGATGAGTCGACTTTTGCTATATAATTCGAAGAGGCAATATCTGAACTTCAAATGTATCAGTTATTCTTCTTTCTTAACAAGAAAGCTGTACCAAAAGATAATGCGATAATTGCTATTGGGAACGCAGCTCCACTGTCTCCAGTCTTCGGATTGCTACTTGCTGAAGAGGTTGACACCTTGCTGGTTGTAGTCGTAGTTGATGTAGATGTAGTTGTTGTGACTTCGTTTGATGCTGATGATGTTGTCACTACGTTCTTCTGATTATAAGCAGCTATTCGAACGCTGACATTGTCTTGCAGATTACGGAAAAAGAACTGATAATCATAGATATGATATGAACCATCGGGCAGAGAAGCTAATCCAGCAGGATATTCATCTTTGCTTATATCAGTAACTTTCAGTATGCCTCTGTTTTCATCGATATAACAGCCACAAAGCTCGGGAATCTCATTATCGATTTCCTTGCTATATCTTTTCATGAAGCACGCACCTTTATTCAGTGACTTATCAGCAGGAGTTGAATCTGTTTTCCAGTTTAGAGGATTAATAGAGAGCATCTTTTTCCCTTCAGGACAAATAAAAGAATCTGTGACCTCAGGAGCTTCACATTCAAAGCTGACGATAACGCCAGTATCATCTTCGCTCTGAGCAAACTTCATATACGGATATTCTGTTACTTCCTCAATGCTCATTCCCCAGCCGAGTGCATAAGTAGCGACAAGCTGTGAGCTGAGTTTTTCATCCGAAAAGTACTCCTTCATTATCCTGTAGCACATATCAGCACCCTGTGAAAATCCGAAAAGAATTATAGGTCTTCCGTTATTCTCATTTTCAAGGTAATAATTGAAAGCCTCTGAAACGTCAGCATAAGCACTCTTCAGTAGAACTTCTCTTTCTTCATCAGGAAGTTCATCACTTTTCAATGAAATCTGGCTGTAGTAAGGAGCAAAGAGGCGGGTGTTTTCATCAAAAATACCTCTCTCCATTTCAAGAGCACCGACAAATCTTTCACGGTTGACTTCATCGTTGATATCCATCTGCGCTTCGTCTTTTTTATCAACTGTCGGAGCTATAAAAAAAACATCTGCTTCTTTTCCGTCTCCTTCTGCGAAGTATGCCCAGTTATGCATATCAGAATATTTAGAGCTGTCCTCAACTTCAGCAAATGAAGAGAATTTCCCAAAGCTGAATACTGCTAAAGCGGCTGTAGCCGAACATACCACGGCCAAAACTTTCTTATTATTTAATATTAAAGAATTATTCATTTGCTACACCTGCTTCTAAATATCTGTTTTCATAATATAATTCATAGTAACCAGTTGACGTATTTTTTACCATGTAAGATCTTTAGCATGAAGTGGATTAGGATTTGTCTTTATACTTGCGACCTTTCCTGCTCTTAACTTAATTACACGATCTGCTATTTTTCCTATTTCCGGATTGTGTGTAACCATTATGACAGTAGCAGTTTTGTTGCGGACTATAGTTTCGATAGCGTCAAGCACTTCAAGACTTGTTTGAAGGTCAAGTGCAGCAGTAGGCTCGTCAGCAAGTATGACCTTCGGTTGCTTTACAAGGGCACGAGCAATAGCTATTCGCTGCTGCTGACCTCCTGAAAGCTGTGAGGGGTAATTATCCGCGCGGTGGGCCATTCCGACCTTTTCAAGTGCCGTATCCACGGGAAGAGGATCTGGTACAAGATCAGCAATAAATTGCAGATTCTCCTTTGCGGTAAGATTCGGCATAAGGTTGTAGGACTGAAAAATGAAACCAAGCTTCAAGCGTCTGTACTCAGTCAGCTCCTTCTCTGAAGGATGTGAATAGTCCTTATCATCGATGAGTAAAGTTCCGTCAGTGAGCTGATCCATGCCACCGATTATATTCAGCATTGTACTCTTTCCACAACCTGATTCTCCGAGGATAACTACAAATTCATTTTCATAGATATCAAGGTCTATTCCCTTTAGAATCTTCACTACACCATCACCCGAAGGAAATTCCCTTGTAACTCCTTTGAGTGATATTAGAACATTTTTCTTCTCAGGGATTTCGAGTTCAACGCCCATCTCATCAATCGACATAGCAGCAAGTGCTGCCATACGCTCACAAATGACACGTTCATCTTCGTCAAATCCATCAGTATCGAGCTTGTTTATTATCTGAAAACATCCATATGTTTTTTTATGTACTTTCAATGGAAGGCACATCACAGAATTAGTTTTGAAACCGTTCCCGTCGAAGACGGATCCCTCAAAATCATCGGTTTTGTCAGTATCATTAAGTAATATCGTTTCCCCGTTCGTGACACATTGTCCCTCTGTGCCACTGCCATTCTGAACGCTTACCCCTGTTATATCAGCGGGGCCTCTGTGAAACAGCGGATAAAGTCTCTCCTGCTTACCATCAGCGATCCAAACAACAGCAGCTTCGCATTTGACCAGATCTACAATTATATCAAGACACTTTGAAAGAACTTCATATACATCATCAGTCTGGAGGAGCTCTTCCATTATTTCCATCGTTGCATTCAAGATGGCTGATTTTTTATTTAACATAACTATTCCTCCTTACTGAGTGGCATCTGTCAACTTGTAGTGTGGTATTTTTCTGAGAGCAATAAATCCGATAACTAAAGAGAATAGTATTGTTATCACTATTGCAAATCCCCATGCCTCAAACTGGACGCTTCTTACAAAATGCAACATATCTGTTTCCATCAGTTTTATCATGCGGTATCCTAACAGTGAACCTGTTACAAGTCCGATAAGAATACCTGTCACTGTGGTTGCAATAAGCTCATATGAAACATAACCTAATACTTCACGTATTGAAAATCCGTTCACACGCATTATGATGAGTTCCTTCTTTTTCTGATTCACATACATATTAACATTGTTGAGAAGAATAAAATATGCCATCATTCCAGCCATTCCAGTCATAAGCAAAGCTAAGAAATTTAGTACTTCAGTATTTGACAGATAATAATCACGGTCCTCTTCAACAACCTTAATTTTCTCAATGCCTTCAATATTCTTGATTTGCTCAATCAACGCTTCCTTATCTGCATCGTTAGTTTTAACATAAAATTTATTATTCTTTGCTTCGACTTCGAATACTTCCTTGTAAGCTTCTCTGGACATTAACATCTGTCTGCCCATATAAAGATTATAAATTCCTGAGATCTGGGCCTTATATTCATTCATCGAATTATCAAAAAGTGAGATTTCATCTCCGGTAGAAAAATGATTTATCTCAGCAGCACGGTTGAATATCCATATCCCTGTACCGTCATCTGATATTTGCTTACCCGTATCAACATCGACAGCATTATAGAAATATAAAAACTCAGAAATATCACCGCATATAAGAGTTGTTGCTGAAATCTTTCCACCTGCATCATAATAGATCGTTTTTTGTCCTGTTTCTGTCCATTCTGTTCCGGCTTCATTGAGTATGTCCTGTATTTTCTGTTCTGATGAAGAAATCTTACTATCAAATTCAAATTGCAGGTCATAGTTCTGGATACTGCTGAATTGATTGTCTATCGCTTTTCGTACACTATACTTTAATGTGAATCCAGCTACAAGCAGTGTGCAGCAGCCTGCTATGCTGACTATTGATACAGTAACTCTTTTCTTACTAGAAAGTATATTTAGCAACACAAGTCTTCCATACAACGAAGTAGAACGATTAATTCTACTACTTTTCCATTTTTTCAGTGGGACTTTCCCCTGCAACAGACTGATAGCTGTTGAACGTATCAGATTCGAGCATGCAATAGAAACTGTCATTCCTGATACAGCAATACCAGCTATCCAGACGATCAGTGTCATTAACATATTAAATCCAAGCTTATCCACTTCAAAAGTATACATATTATCATAAGCACTGGATATTAGTTTCTGGAAAATATAATATGAAGCAGCTGTTCCAAAGAACATACCAAGAAGTGTGCCGGAAATACCATAAGTAAGGTATTTCCCGAGTATTTCCCAATTGAAGAAACCGAGTGCTTTTGTAGCGCCTATGAGCTTACGCTGTTCATCAACCATTCTGCCAAGTGTTGCATAGATTACCATTGCACCGACAAGAATAAAAACGAGCGAAAAAGTTATGCCCATATTCCTAATACTCTGGATATTGTTCTGAATAAGCAGATAGGATGTGTTGCCCTCCATATCAAGGATTATCCAATGACATTTGTCCTGATTTGTCATGTCATCCCAGGCTTTTTCAATCTTCTCTTCACCTGATGTGTATTCAGAAACACCTTCTTCATATTGATTTTTGCCGTCCTCAAATTTTGAAAGGCCGTCCTGGTATTCTTTCTGTTTATCGTCATATGTTTCCTGACCAGATGATAGTTCTTTCTTTGCTGCATTGTATTTTTCAAGGCCTTCATTATACTGTTTCCAGCCATCATCGAGCTCCTTGCGGCTTGAAGTATACTTTTCAAGGCCGCTTTCATACTCGGCAAGACCTTGAGTGTATTTATCCATTCCGCGATTATATTCATCAAGTCCTTCAATATAGATCTGATGTTGTTCATCCCATTGAATCGCTGCTGAAGAAAGCTCATTATATTGAGGCTCTAACTCTTCGCATATCTTGTCGATAAGAGCTTCCTTAGGGTCTTTATCCTCAGGAATCTTAATATTGTATTTAATTATCAGTTCATTCTGTTCTTCCGGAGTCATGTCAATTTCATCAACCAGTTCTGTTACTCCTTCACGCAATGGCTTTGTCAAGTCAATAGTTATTTCGTCAGTAACCGGAAAAGCAGTTGCTGAAGCTGAAGGATCATCTGGGTCAATTTCTTCTGATCCTTCGTACCAATTTATTTCGTGTTCATTATTTTTATCAGCTGACGTTATTTCCTGACGCAGCTCATTACGCATTTCTGACTTAGCTTCTTCAATCTGCTGATAACTTGAAATCAGTTCTTCACGCCCGCGGTCAAGTTTTGATTTAGCTTTATCTAGTTCAGTCTTGCTTTCATTCAAAAGTGCTTTAGCATCATCGAGCTGTTGTTTAGAAGCAGCAATCTTTGATTCACCGTCGTTGAGTTTCTTTAGAGCACTGTCCAATTCCTTTTTGGATGATTCTGCTTCTTCTATTCCGCTATCCAGTTTCTTTCTGGCTTTTTCAAGCTCTGTTTTAGCGTCATCCAGTTTCTTCTGATTATCGTCAAGTTCGCTGCGTGCCTTATCAAGTTCTTCTTTTGCATAGTTAAGTTTGTTCTGACCATTATCAATCTCGGTCTGATATCTTCCTATTATACTTTCATATCTCAAAGTTTCACGTTCATCTGCAAGATATCGCAACTTTTCCACTGTATCATTGACTTTGGAAGAATATTTTTTGCTAAAGCGATTGGTTTCATCTGTTTTTATATCGACCAATGCTTTCATATAGCAATTGTCGAGTGCTTCTTTATCGAATGCCTCCGGAGCAATAAGAACATTACGATTTCCTGGAACAGCAAATGAATTGCCACCGTGATCCGGATGTAACGCTATTCCAGTTATAATAAAGGTATTATTGATAAGATAATTAGGAATATTTCCGTCTTTGTTTTTTATTTGAATGGTATCTCCAATATTATATTTAAGAGCATCTGCCAGATATTTTTCAATTACACATTCATGATCATTTTGAGGGAAATCACCTTGAAGAAGTTGTAACGTATTTATACGCTCCGTCAATGAAATAACATCAACGCTTCTGTGATTATTGTCTTTTTCAATAATTCCGCTGGTTAAATATATACCCTCGGCATCACTTACTCCATCAACTGAACGTATTGCAGACAGATCATCTTCTGACAGAAGAAGTGTTGATACTATCTCGACATCACGATAATTCTTATCATTGTAGAAAAGACTGGCATTCTGAGAAATGCTCTCAGAAGAATAATTAATTCCAAGATATGCAACAACAGCAAGAAATGCGATGATAATGATAGAAAGATAGGAAACAAATTGTTTCCTTATGTTTCTCACTGAATCTTTTATTTGAGTTTTTTTCATATCGTGTCATCTCGATTCATTTAGAAGTGATGTAAGCAAACTAATTGATGTATGCTGATATTTCTGATGCTGTTCATATCACAAAAGAATTTATACGGTCAAGTAGTTCTCCAATATGCTCTTTAGAACGCTGTATGCGCTTTTCACCAAGTTCACCTTTTTTCAGATCCGATACGGCTATCAAATAAAGGAAACGTATAGTCGCAAGCAATTGGATCTTATCATTTATTATAGAACGCTCTTTTGTGTCAACAGTATTATAATAATTCTCTATTATGCTATTCCATATCGGTTCACGCAGATCATCAGAAATGCCAAGAAAACTACTGAGATTATCCGGACAATCCTCGCTGAAAGCAATATATGTAACATATAGTGCCTGCAGATCAAATATAGGCTGACCTGTAGCTATTGTCTCCATATCAATGAGCATTGGTTCATCATCAACAAGCATTACGTTTTTCATCTGAAAATCGCCGTGTATCATATGGAGATCATCAGGCATAGCTGACAACATTTCTTTAAGTCTGTCATTCTGTTCCTGAGTGATATATTCTTTTATAACATCAAGATAGCTTATGAAAGTATCTCTGGCCATAGGCAGTGTATCAGGGTCCATTTCTGCGCTGTGTACAACTTTCAAAAAATCAACATATTTTTTAAGAAGCACGTCGAAATTCGCTGGTTCATTGATCAAATGATCATTAAATGAGCTTGCTTTGAGAAGCTCAAATACCGAACCGTAGCTGTCACCTACCCTGACAATATCATAAGAAATTGCTGTAGGCACACCTTTGACGAAAGCACGCTTTGCAAGACGCTGCTCGTTTTGAATTATAGGTATGCTGTCGGGTTCATTATATACCTTAACTATAGTCTCTGGATCAATACGATAAACAGTACCGTAGAATCCTTTTCCGATGATCTCACAGCCATCAACAGATAACTCACGGAGGCGCTTCTCTACTTTGAAAAGCTCTGTAAAACCAGTCATATCGAATATATCATACACTTCGGGAGAAACATCAAATATCCGCATTTCATTTACAGCCTGCTTCCTGACTTTCATCAGAACCCTCAGACCTGCACTGGAAATATATTCAAGATTTGATGCGTCGAAAGCGTTTTCTGTTTCTGCATCAATTTGCTGCATTATTTTCTGTTCCCATTCGGAAGCATTGCCTGAGTCTATTCTGCCTGTCAGCTTTATAATATTAGCGCTCATAAGCTATACCTCCATTTCCTGAATACTGTCTATTGAATCAGCGAGTATCTTTTCAGCATCCATACCATCTATATCGAGCATTTCTGCTTTTATCAGCTTAGTCTGCTTAATCCCGAAGCAATGCTCCGCTATAGCTTTGATGTAGCCATAGCTGAAATCAGGGATATATGGTCCGCCTGCAGTTGTAACATATATCAGCTCATCTGCCTTGCACATACCTATAGGCATACCGTCATTTCCGTAACATGACACAATACCTACAGCATATATGTTTTCAATGTAGACTTTAAGGATTGATGGAAAAGAACCATCCCAGAACGGCGCTGAAATAATTATCTTATCTGCATCAGCAAACTGTCTTGCATACCTGAACATCGGATCATCAAAAGCACCTTTAGCAAGAAGTTCCGTTCTCATTTCGAGCATTTCCTCTGTCAGAGGATGCAGGTCAACAGAAGGAAGGAAAAGCTCAGTATAAGAGCCCATTCTTTCCAGAACAGCTCTTGCAAGTCTGTCAGTTCTTGAATCTTTTCGAACACAGCAGTTAATATATAGTATCATTTTTTCCTCCCCTGTTATTTCATTCAGGAAATATCAAATGAAAACAGCAGTAGAGATCAAAGCAAATGCTATGATCATTCTATGTGCTTTCAAAACAGGTACCTCCTGCCATAAGAATATATTCTTCTCATTTCTTTAATGGATTCCATTTTTTCTTGTTATTCTTTTTTTAGCCTTTTTTATAGCTCTTTCCGGACAGACAATAAGACATAGATGGCAGCCAACGCATCTGCTTCCAATAAGCTTTGGTTTTCCATACTGATCCAGCTCAATCGCGCTGTGACCGCCATCGCTGCATGAGATCAAGCATCGTCCGCAGCTTATACATTTATCATGGTCAAATACCGGAAAAAGTACAGTATCACGTTCCAGAACATCAGTTGTATCACTGATTGCATCAAGCGCAAGACCAACTGCTTCTTTGACACTGCCGAATCCTTTTTCAGCTAAATAATAGTTTAACCCACTTTTAAGATCATCAATTATCCTGTAACCATACTGCATGACAGCAGTCGTTACCTGAACTGACCCGCATCCTAACAGAATAAATTCAAGAGCATCCTTCCAGGTTTCAATCCCGCCCATTCCGCTTATGTGCATTCCTTTAAGCTCATTGTCTCCTGCAAGCTCAGAGACAAACCTCAGCGCAATAGGTTTAACAGCATTTCCACTGTATCCTCCGAGCGCAGACATTCCGTGAACAGCAGGGGCGGCAACGTATGTATGAGGATTTACTCCTGTAATGCTCTTGATCGTATTTATTGCAGCGATACCATTGGCTCCGCCTCGCATTGCGGCTTCACCGGCAGGTATCATTGATGCAACATTAGGAGTCAGCTTTGCAAGGACAGGTATACTGCATCCACGCTTTGCGGCTCTGGTTAACTGCTCAACAAGTTCAGGGATCTGTCCGATATCAGAACCAAGTCCCCCCTCTGCCATATTAGGACAGGAAAAATTCAGTTCGACTGCATCTGCACCGTTCTGCTCACATAATCCAGCTAGCTCCTCCCATTCAGCTTCATCCTTTCCCATGATTGATGCAAGTATGAATTTTGAAGGATAGTTCTGCTTCAGTTTCCGGAAAATCTCCATATTTTCCGCGACACTGTGATCAGAAAGCTGCTCAATGTTCTTGAAACCTATGATCTCGCCGTTTATGCCTTTAATTGCTGAAAAACGTGGTGAAGCTTCATGTATGTCAAGTGAACAGATCGTTTTGAAAGCAGCTCCGGCCCATCCGGCTTCAAACGCTCTAGCACACATATCATATGTGCTGGCTACGACAGATGAAGACAATAGAAAAGGGTTCTCAAGCTCAATTCCACAGAAATCTGCTTTCAGTCTGCTATAATCACTTGGAGCTGGTACATCAAGTCCGGATCTGATATCAGTGTACAGTTTCATTATCAGCTCTCGGATAGGTACCCTGCCTGATCTAACACAGGCTTCCTCACAGGAAGCAGAACAGTTAATACAAGGATTATCTTCCGGCAGATCCGCTGCTGTACTTCTGCTGTTATCAAACCATATTCCCCGAAGTATCTTTGCCGGGAGCTTAACGGAGCAGACAGACTCACAGCGCGCGCCTCCACACAGCACACAATTTGCTGCATCAGAACGGTAAATCCTTTTTTCAAATGACATCTTGTCTTCCTCCGTTTCACTAATTTTTTTTAGAAATACTCAGTTCATTCTCTGCTTAGCTTCTTTCCGTAAAATACAAGCACTAAACCATAGCTTATAGTCAGAATACCCGCTAAAATATAACTCACACTCCACGGCAGATTGAATCCGATATGTGCATTGAGTATGTAGCTGCAGACTATGAACATATATAACATTCCAGGAATCAATGCCATAATGTAAGGCATCTTATTTTTCATCATGTATATGCATATCATTGAAAACGCAAATACAGCAGTTGATTCATTTGCCCAAGAGAAATATCTCCACAGTACATTGAATCCGCTTGAATCTGCTTTGGCGTATATAAGAATCGATGCCGCTATCACAAAGATTGCAACCGCAAGGAGCAGTTTGTTCCTTTTCTTTGTTGTGTCAATATGAAAAGCATCAGATACAATTATCCTGAGTGAACGGAGAGCTGTATCTCCTGATGTTATAGGAAGTACGATGACGCCGATCACTGCAATGATACCTCCAACTTTTCCAAGCATATCCTTTGAGATGATACCGACTACTGATGTTGCTTTGTCATGAAGCATGTCGTTAGTGACAAGTCCTATATTTACCGCTCCCATCGCAGCAGCAGCCCATACCATAGCTATGAAGCCTTCGAGAATCATCATATTGTAGAATGTCATTCTCCCCTCATGTTCATCAGATATAGTTCTCGAAACAAGAGTGGCCTGAGTTGAATGAAATCCTGAAACAATACCACATGCTACAGTTACAAAAAAGATTGGAATGAAATGATCACCATATGGATTTATAAGTGAGAATCCACCATCCCATACTTCATCAAGCATGTAGCCCTTTATGAACATGCCTACGAAAACGCCTATTGCAGAAATCAGGAGTATCGCACCAAAAAAAGGATATATCCTGCCGATTATCTTGTCTATCGGAAGAAGAGTAGCAATAATATAGTATGCAAAGATAACACCATAAACTATCCACAATACAGGATTTTTGAGAGTGCTCTCCTGACCGATTATCTGCGTGATAAACAGGTCCCCCGGAGTGTATATGAAAACAACTCCCAGCAAAAGGAGAAGCAGGCACACTACGATATTATACAATACATACATATACTTGCCGAGAAAACGCCTGACTAGTGATGGCATCTGTTCGCCGTCATTGCGTACAGAAATCATTCCACTCATATAATCGTGAAATGCTCCGCCTATTACACATCCGACAGGGATAGTGATAAATGCAATCGGTCCGAAGAGGATGCCCTGTATGGGGCCGAGGATAGGTCCTGTTCCGGCAATATTCAGTAGCTCTATCAAACTGTTCCGCCACTTCTTCATCGGAACAAAATCAACACCGTCATATTTTTCTGTAGCAGGAGTTTTTCTGTCGGAAGGTTTCATTGCTTTTTCAGTTATTCTTCCGTAACAAAAGCCTCCTACACACAATATAATAAGTCCAATCAAAAATGTAATCATAGCTTTGTCCTTAGATATTATAACAGTTTTACTCCGAGCATAGTCAGATCATCAAACTGCGGAGCGTCACCTACGAAATCGTCAACAGCCTTCCGCATGTTTTCAAGAAGTTTTTCGGGCACTGCTTCCGGCTCTGTATTGAGAGCTTCAAGCATTCTGTCAGTGCCGAAAAGCACATTTTCTGCGTTTGTAGCTTCTGCAACACCATCAGTGTAAAGAAACAGTGTTCCTCCCTTTTCAAGTGTAAACTCATACTCCTTATAGCGCATACCTTCCATACCACCGATTACGAATCCATGCTTATCCTTGTACAGTTCAAAGCTTCCATCAGCTTTTTTGATCATCGGATATTCGTGACCAGCATTTGCAGCTTTAACCTTACCAGTAGATATTTCAAGTACGCCGAACCAGACCGTAACGAACATTTCTTCATCGTTGTTCTTGCAAATCTGAGTATTTACCTGCTCAAGCACCTTTGATGGACTTCCGCCCAACATCGCGAAATTATTCACCAGAATCTTTGACATCATCATAAACAATGCAGCAGGAACCCCCTTGCCAGAAACATCGGCCATTACAAGCCCGAGGTGGTCATCGTCTATAAGGAAGAAGTCATAAAAATCTCCGCCGACTTCCTTTGCGGGAGTCATGGTAGCGTATATATCGAATTCTTTCCGATCGGGGAATGCAGGATAAATATTCGGAAGCATATCCGCCTGAATTCTGGTAGCTAGCTCAAGTTCAGCGCCGATACGTTCTTTTTCTGCTGTTATTTTTGTTATCTGACCAATATAATCAAGAGTACGCTTTGAAAGCGTTGCGAATGACTCGGCTAGTACCTCTATTTCATCACCTGTTTTATATGCATCTTCCATCTTGAAAGCAAGGTCAGAATCCTTCAGCTCACCGATACGATCTGTCATACGCACGATAGGCTTAACTATTCTTGAAGCAAGCAAAAGAGCTGCGGCCGATGCCAAAATCAGTATGCCAACAGTAACTATAAGTAAATTGTTCTGTGATTTACCAGCGCTTTCACTGTATTTATCCTGTGCCTCTCTGTTAACCTTCTCATATTCAGCAATAAGTTTTTTCGTCGGTATATCAGTAAGCTCCTTGTCAACTGCTGATGCAACAGTCCAGCCGACAGAATCCATAGGAGTAGCACAGACATAGTATTCTTTATCTCCGAGAGAGAGAGAAGTAAGACCGGATCCTTCGCTGAGTGCCTTTGTGACAAATTCAGCAAGTTCCTTGTTCTGGTGCTCTCTGAGGTCAACAGCCTGATCAGATGTCGATGTTTTGAACGTACCCTCATCCAATGATGAGAAAACGAGCTCACCTTTTTCATTAATGATGCAGTTAATGCTTCCTGATTTAGCAGAATCCTTCATAAAATCCGAAATCTGATAAAGAAAGATATCCGCTCCGACAACAGCGACAAGCTCACCATCAACGTAAACAGGTGCTGAACAGACAAGTCCCGGAATATTCGTGAAGGCATCAAGCTCAACGCCAGTGAAATATATTTCCTTATTCTCAACAGCACCTATGTACCACGGCCTCTGGCGTGTCTCAAATGTTTCGACATTTCCGTTCTCATCGAAATATGAACCTGCTCGATCATCAACAAATACTATAGATCCGTCCGCAGTCGCAATGAAACACGAATTGACCACAGTTGAATTCTTAAACATTGAAAGCATTATCTCGCCCATATTGCCAGCCAGTCCGAGGTAACTGTCTTCAGCAGGATCAAGCCCGTCTTCGTGCTGTAACTGAACCGAGGGCTTGCCGTCATTTTCCTTTTTCGGATATGACACAGACTTGTCCGAAAACTCGTCAGGATGAGTGAAGATGTATTCAGCATATTCCTGCAAAGTCTGAACATTACCCTTCGCTTCAGTGAAAACGCTGTTAGCGATATCTGCTTCCATTTTATTGCTTTGAGTTAGCGAAGCATTCAGCATACCTGACATGGTTTCTTCGCTTATTTTTGTCATTGAAACTATCTGTTTTTCTGTCGAATCATTCACAACTTTTGTCAGATTTTGCGACAAATAAACAGAAGCACCAAAATACGCACCGACTATTGCAAGAATGAATATCAGAACAAGATTGAGTATCTTTTGCTGCAATCCGCCAATCTTTAGTCCAAACCATTTTTTCATCAGATCACCAGACCTTTTTTAGTTTGAGAATGTTATGTCCGTCAAGGTACTAATACTTCACATCTTCCATTCACTTTTCAGCCTTTTCACATTATTCACTCTCGTCTTTGTGTTAGATAGATTTTCTACAAATTTACGCCGACAAATTTCGGTGACTACATAAAACTGTATTCTATCTCTGTTTTTGTGATAAGTATGGTATCAGTATTAACTATATCTTTCAGCTTCTTTCCAAGAAGTATAAGCTCATCTTCACTTATTCCTATAATAATCACTCTCAAACTGGTTTCAGTGGTGTATCCTTTATTATGAGAATATCCACCAAACTGTGTAAGCAAAGAAAAGCTTATCTGTTTTTCAGTGCATATTTCAGACAATACTTTCTTAAAACTATCAACGTTTAGGATCTCATCATATGTATCCTTATCTTTAAGACCTATGAAAATCTCATATTTTATACCCTTTTGAAACAAAGCATCACTCATACACTAACACCTCATCGTAATTCCGCTTTGATAATGTCTTTTACGACCAAAGAGCATTCCTGATTCATAAACATTGAGAGGTTCTTTGCAAGCCGGATAATATCAAGATCACTGGAGCCAATAATATTTATACATAAAGAATTTTCATAAGCAAAACTGCTGTCAGCATGAAGGTATCCTCCTTTAGAACTAAACACGGAGAAATCAATCTCTTTCTTCTTAAAGAACTGAACAATCATAGCTTTAAGTTCATCTTCGCTTACAATCTCGTCAGAGAGCTGCGAATCACAACATCCAATAAAGATCTGATACTCTGTATTATCCTTCATGCTCTACCTCCAGAATTAAACAATTATTGATTCCTTTCTTCTTAACCCAAGACATCAATAATAAATGAAGTTTTATTCATAGAATCTTCCACAATTTACCTGACTTCAGCTCAGGCTTTTTGACATTATGCGCTTTCATCCTGTTGCTCTAAGTAAACGTAACATTCAACATTCTGAACATAGTTTCTTCGCTTATCTTCGTCATCGAGGACTTCTGCTTTTCAGCGGAATCATCAACTACTTTTGTCAGATTATTCGAGAGATACGCAGATGCATCGAAGAAAGTACCGACTATAGCAAGTATGAATACAAGCAAAAGGTTGAGTATCTTCTGCTGCAAGTCGCCGATATTCAGTCCGAACAGTTTTTTTATCAGATCACCAGGCCTTTTTTCAGGGTGAGTATGTTATGTCCGTCAAGATACTGATACTTCACATCATCCATGCTCTTTTTGACCATAAAAATACCAAGTCCGCCAATCTTACGTTCCTCCGCAGAAAGAGTAACATCCGGATCAGATTTAGCAAGCGGATCATAAGGTATACCTTTATCGATAAAAGTAATATCAACAGAAGGCGGATCAGGAAGTATCTCTATACGAACCGTTGCCTTCCCTGTTTCAGTGGAATAAGCATAATGTGCGATGTTGATAAATATCTCCTCAACTGCAATATCTATCTGAATCTGAATCTTAATCGGACAGCCTGCCTCTTCAAGCTGTTCATCTACAAAAGCTTGTACCTTTGACAGATTATCTGTCAATGCTTCCAGCTCCAGTTCCTTCATCTGATTCACCTCACTCGATTGTGAGAATATCTGAAAACCCAGTCACCTCAAAAACTTCCATTATATCAGAACTAACATTGACAAGCTTCATGCTCCCCTGCTTGCTCATAGCCTTCTGTGCAGAAAGCAGAACTCTCAGTCCGGCAGAAGAAATATACTCAACATCTGCAAAGTTGAGTATAAGTTCAGTGCAATCATCATAGCAAGACTTCAGCTCTTTTTCAAGTTCAGGTGCAGTTGTTGTATCAACTCTTCCATTGATACTGATGTTAAAAGTGGTATTCGATCTTTCTTTGTTAACTGTCATGATTCTCATCCTTTCTTCTCTCAGATAATTAGTTATCTTAGAGCTCATTTTACGCAAACATTATAACATATTCCTTGTACTATGTCAAACAAAACTGTGTAATGTGCACATCGTTCAATGAGTCGCTATCTCCTGACTTTTCTTATTAAAAAAATGATGCAACAATTGTTAGAACATCAGAAAATAGCCTTTTTCTTTATCAGTTTGTTATTTTAGTTTCCAGCTATCATTCGAACAAGATGCACAAAAGTCAAAAATCGAATCAAAAATTTTGTTAAAATGCACTATATCAGCACCTAATATTTGTTAATAATTCATCTCAATTATTAATTGTTTATTCACAATCTAAAATAATATATATGATATATTATAATTATATACAGATATATTATATTTAAGAAGTAATCCATTAATCAAAAAAGGAGGGAAGGCTGTGAAAAGACTAAAAAAAGCAGACTATGTTATAATCGCATTTCTTATTGTTTTTTTATCATCCTCATTCCTCTATCTCATATATAGAAAAAATGGCAGGACATCCGATACCAACCACACGAAAGAATCAATTTTACAGGTTGAGGACAGACCTTTTTCCTATTATGCCGAAGATAAGAAGATAGGTGCGATAACAGGCGGTCTGTATGAAGTAATGATACAGGAACGTTTCCCGGATGCAGAGATACTTCAGTTTAATAATCAGCCTGATATGGCTGTTGCTCTAAGTTCTGGAATAATTGATGCATTCACCTGTCCTCGTTCCAGCGCTGAGGAATTCATGAAAAATGACAGCTCACTGACCTGTCTCAATGAAGTGTTTATGGAAATACCTTACGGATTTGCTTTCCAGAAATCAGACAACAAGGAATATCTTCGTGATCAGATGAAAGAATTTCTGAATAAGCTTCATAATGAAGGTACATATGACGATATAGTTTCTAAGTGGTTCGGGGATGATGAAAGCGTAAAACAAGTTGATTTTTCGGGCCTATCAGGTGAAAATGGAGTTATTCGCTATATTACAGCATCTACCATGCAGCCTTTTTCATATATTGCTAACGGGGAAAATGCCGGGATAGAGGTGGATATCATTACCCGATTCTGCCGTGAATACGGCTATGATCTCAGGATCGACAATGCTGAATTCTCTTCACTTATCCCTGGTATCACATCAGGGATGTACGATATTGCCTCAGGTACTATAATGATAACAGAGGAACGCGCAGAGAGTGTTAATTTCTCTGATGTTTACTATACAGCAGATGCCGTGGCTGTTGTTCGAAAGGAAGAAGATGCAGAAAGAAAAACAGATTTAAAGGATACAGTTGCTTCAGATTTTAATGGAAAACGCTTCGGAATAAAAACAGGCTCCAGTTTTGAAGCTGTTACACTTGATAATTTTCCTGATTCCAAATATTACTACTACGACAGTACGAGTGACCTGATAACTGCACTTGAAAATAATAAGATAGACGCATTCGTTGAGGACGAACCTGTTGCCAGAATGGTTCATAATGAAAAAATCGATGTTGACTATATACATGAACCACTCTTAAAAGAAGATTACTGTTTTGGCTTCAGCAAAAACAGTAATACCGCAAAAATGTTGGAAGAGTTCAATGAATATCTTAATGGAATTAAAACAGACGGTATTTATGACGCTCTTCTTGACAAGTGGCTCGGCAGCGATGATTCATTAAAGAATCTAGATGAATATCAGCTTTCAGGGAAAAACGGCACTCTACAAGTCGTTGTTCTTCCGGATAATACTCCATTTTCTTATTATACATCTGATAAAGGGCTCTGTGGTTTAGCTGTAGAAATGGCACTTGAATTCGGTGATGAATACGGATATGACATCGAATTTGAGCAGGCTAATGTGTCTTCTTCTCTTACAGGTCTTAGTTCGGGAAAATATGATATCCTTGCAGGAAGTCTTTCAGTTACTGAAGAACGTAAACAAACTATCAACTTCTCTGATTCCTTTTATAACGGCGGAATGGTGCTTGTTGCAAGAAATGCAGATATCACGAAGAATACTTCATATACACAGCAATATATCACCTCTCCACAGCAGCTCAATAATAAAGAATATACAGTTGGAGTTGTTAACGGAACATATGGAATGTTCGCCGTTGAGGAGCTTCTTCCAGAAGCGGAGGTACTGATGTTCAGCGACCATGTCACTGGTTATGAATCCGTACGGCAGGGACAGACAGACGGATTTGTATATGAAAGAAGTCAGATGGAGACTGCGATAGAGAATGGCTTAAATGGTGTGGAACTGCTGCCTGAAAACCTCGGTGAACCTTCTGAGATAGCAGTCGGCATATCCCGAAAAGCATCTGTCCCAGACTTGCAGAAAAAACTGAATGATTTTCTTGCTGAAATAAAAGAAGATGGTACATCAGACGACGCATACAATCGCTGGGTACTTGAACGCAATTACACTATGCCAGATATTCCTGAACCTGATTCGCCAAGTATTAAATTAACAGTCGGAACAACAGGATTGGTAGAACCTTTCAGTTTCTATGCAAATAATGAGCTTGCAGGCTATGATATTGAGCTTATAAAGCGGTTCGCACTCTATCTCAATGCCGAGGTCGAGATCCGCACATATGACTTTGTCGGTATAGTTACAGCCGCTGAATCGGGTGATATCGACTGCATATTCTCTAATCTGAACAAAACACCTGAACGTATGGAAGTCATTGATTTCTCAGATCCGGTGTATATCGCTTATAACGCTGTAATGGTCGCAAGCAGCGATGATTCATCAGCGAGAACTGAAAAAGAAACATGGATCGGTTCAATAAAGACAAGCTTTGAAAAAAATTTCATACGCGAAAATCGATATAAACTGATACTTAAAGGAATCGGAACAACATGCATTATCACAGTACTGAGCGTCATTCTGGGGTCTGTTCTTGCATTCCTGATATGTCTTTTCCGGCGCACGGACAGTATCCTTGCAGGCAGAATAGCTGACATATATGTTAAACTGCTTCAGGGCACTCCTATGGTAGTGCTGCTGATGATACTGTATTATGTTGTTTTCAGCAAATCCGGACTTCCGGCGATATGGGTAGCGATCATTGGCTTTTCTTTAAATTTCGCAGCCTATGTTTCCGAAACACTTCAATCAGGTATCAACAGCGTAGACAACGGTCAGAGAGAAGCTGCGCTTGCCCTTGGTTATTCTGAGAATCAGGCTTTCTTCCGTTTCATATTCCCCCAGGCGGCAACCAGACAGCTTCCTGTCTATCGCGGAGAAATAATCTCACTACTGAAAAGCACGTCAATTGTCGGATATATCGCGATCCAGGACCTTACAAAAATGAGCGATATCATACGCAGCCGAACATATGAAGCATTCTTTCCGCTTATTGCCACTGCATTTATTTATTTCATTCTGGCATGGTTCATATCACTGATACTGAAACTATTAATGAGAAAAATAGACCCGCGATCTGTGAAGAAAACTGTGGAAGGAGGTAATGAAAAGTGAGTATGGTCAAGATAGAACATCTTAGAAAGGAATATCCCAATGTTACTCCACTCAAAGATGTGAATGCTGAAATCAACAAGGGCGATGTCATATCTATTATCGGTCCATCAGGAACAGGCAAATCCACACTCCTCCGTTGCCTTAATCAACTGGAAAAGCCAACCTCAGGCACAGTTACCTTCAATGGCAAGGTTATTACAGACCCGAAGTGTAAAATGGAAAAAGTCAGACAGAAAATGGGGATGGTATTTCAGTCATTCAATCTGTTTTCTAATCTAACGGTCATAGACAACATCACAGCTGCCCCCGTATCTCTGCTAGGCATCAGCAAGGATGAAGCCTATGATGAAGGAACGGCTCTGCTTAAACGAGTTGGACTTGCTGAAAAAGCATTGAGCTATCCGGATGAACTTTCAGGCGGACAGAAACAGCGTGTTGCTATTGCAAGAGCTATTGCTATGAAGCCAGAGATGATACTTTTCGATGAACCTACCTCCGCGCTTGATCCGACTATGGTAGGAGAAGTATTGCAGGTAATACGCTCACTCGCAAAAGAAGGCATGACAATGATGATAGTCACTCATGAAATGAAATTTGCACGTGACGTTTCAAATCGAGTATTTTATATGGATGATGGCGGTATTTATGAGGAGGGAACTCCGGAAGAAATATTCGGTTCTCCCCAAAAGGAGAAGACGCGAATATTCATTAAACGTCTAAAACAGCTTCCACAAGTAATTGAAAGCCCTGATTTTGACTTCATAGCATATTCTTCACAGCTTGAGCAGTTCGGAAGGAACAATTCACTTTCAGAAAAAGCTATACACAATCTTCTCCTTGTATTTGAGGAATCAGTAACACAAGGAATCTCAAAAAAGAACGGAGTGTTCCCAATTAATATACTAACGGAGTTCTCAGAGATCGATGAAAGTATCTCCTTTGAGGTCTCATACTCAGGCGATAACTTTGACCTTGTGAAAGACGGAGACGAGCTGTCAGCAGCTATTATAAAAAAATGCTGTTCCAAAGTTGATCATAGCTTCGATAACGAAAAAAACAAGTTGTTATGCGTTGTAAAAAATCAAAAAAAATAAGGTGGAGAAAAAAGTGTCTGAAATGATTATAAAAACGATAAGTAATAATTCTTTTTCTATGGAATATTTGAAATTCGGGCACGGAAAAAAAACATTACTTATCATCCCCGGACTGAGCATCCAGAGTGTTATTGCCTCAGCGGATGCAATCGAGGAAGCTTATATGCCTCTAACCGATGAATTTACTATTTTTCTGTTTGACCGCAGAAAAGAGTTACCAAAGCAGTATTCAGTACATGATATGGCAAGAGATACAACCGAAGTGATAAATGCTTTAGGCCTTAGGGACATATATATACTTGGCGCCTCTCAAGGCGGAGCAATCGCCATGTATATCACGGCCGATCAGCCTGAACTTGTCCGCAAGCTGATACTTGCCTCAACGACTGCAATTGTAACAGAAGAACAGTTTGGAATATTCTCTGACTGGATCATACTTGCAAAAGCTGGAAAACGTGAGGAACTGTACCTTTCATTTGGCAAGCTTGTTTATCCGGAAGAAGTGTTTGAGCAGTTCAAGGAGTTTTTTATAAAAGCGGCAAAATCAGTATCCGACAAGGAACTTGAGCGTTTTGTTATTATGGCTGAATCGATGAAAAATCTTGACATAACTGCTGAACTTGAAAAGATCAGATGTCCCGTGCTTGTAATAGGTTCGAATGACGACAAGGTCCTAGGTCCTGTCCCGTCAAGAATAATATCAGAGCATTTGAATCCTTCAAGAACTGAGCTTTATATGTATAATGACTTTGGTCACGCAATTTACGATACTGCGCCTGACTTCAAGAAACGTATACTTAATTATTTGTGTGAAGAATAATAACTATGACTAAAACAAATCAGTAAAAAAGATACCATGATTTCTGTATCAAGCGTGAAACACTAAAATATAATCTAGGAGGTCTGAAAAATGGAAAAACACCATGCATGGAAGAGAGCAGCAGCATTCGCATTTGCACTGACTGTTGCGACATGCTCTGTTTCAGTTGGAAGTGTACTAGCAGATGATGTAATCAATTCAGAAACAGCACTTTCAGAAGATGAAGCCGAGGTTATATACTCCCCTGTCCTCACCCGTGTATACACTCGTCTTAGTGAAGGATTTGAGAATTATCTTAACGAAAACTCCAACGTGCAGGGCATCTTATATAATAATTCGGAAGCATTAAGCTCTCTTTGGTATGATAACTACGAAACTGTCGGACTTGCAATGTCTGGTTACTGTATCAAGGATATCAACAACGACGGCAGAAGTGAACTTATTACAGGCTCGAAAGATAACAACGGTAAAGTTAGGGTGTATGATATCTACACATATAGTAACGGCGTGATATACCACCTTGCTTCCGGAGGTAATGCTAACTACATAGACATACTAAATGATGGCAGACTGCTTGTCAGCAGCACGCTCGCCGAAGCTAAAAACGCTTATTATTTTATGAATATCGGAGAGAGCTCGCTGAATGCCGATACAGCTTATTTAAGCTATATGGGAGATTTTTACAAGGCCGAGTCATTCACAACTGATGCAGACAGAGGTCTGGCAGCTGAATGGTCTTCAATAAGCCAGATGGATTACCGTAGAGCCATGAACAATAACCAGTCAGTTGCGCTTGATCTTATATCATTCGGTGAGTTTGGCGCAGAAGATACGGCACCTTCGGGACTAACCTCCGAAGAGGTGTATGCGCCTATCCTTACCAAGGTCAAAATGCGCGTAGAAAATGGCTTCAGTAATTATTCTGAGGAAAACAATATTATATATGGTGTTCTTCTTGGTGATCAGAATGACCTTAGCTATCTCTGGTATTTCGACCATACGATCAACCTTGATAACAGCGGCTTCGCTATTGCTGACCTGAACGGAGACGGCAGAGACGAGCTTGCTATCGGAAAGATCGACGAAGACGGCAATGGCACCATCTTCGATCTCTACACTCAGTATGAGGATAACTATTACCATATCGCCGCAGCGGGAGAGCGCGTACATTTCAAACTTACCAATCGAAACTCTATCGTTGAGGAAGGTTCCAGCGGAGCGGCATCATGGTTAACAATATTCTATGATATAGGCAGAAACGTCCTTGAACCAAGCTATGGCTATAGTCATGATAATGGAAAGCTCTACAAAATGGAATCCTATTTAGGTGATGAAGATACTGCTATAGATTATAATATCACATGGAAAGAGACAGACGAAGAAGAGCTTAGCTACGCATATCAGGCAATACCATTTACCGCATTTTCAGCTATTAAGGATGAACGTGTGGTAATAAAAGCCAATATAGAAGGGTGGGGTCAGATAGAAGGAACTGATAACGGCCTCGAACCTGTCTTCGATGATGATTACCCTATGCAGTCGATTGCTTTCAACATTGTAAAAGGCAGACCAGTCAAACTTATTGCCAAGGCTAACGAAGGTTATGAATTCCTCGGATGGAAAAATGCTGAAACAAATGAGATCATTTCGACTGATACTAAATTAGAATTCACCGCTGAAGCACCGCTTGATCTTGTTGCTGTATTCGCAGAACGAGTATTACTGAAAGCAGGCATTGAAGGCATGGGACAGATAGCAGGAGCTGATGACGGCAGCGCACCTGTTTTCGATGCTGAACATCCAATGCAGTCTGTTGCTTACAATGTGCACACCGGAAAAACTGTTTTATTCAGTGCTAAACCTGATGATAAATGGGCCTTTGTTTGCTGGAGAGATACATCAATTAACGAGACTTATTCCGAAAGCAATACCATTTCAATTGATGTAAGTGAACCTCTTGACCTTGTTGCTGTATTTAAACCAGTTGATGTAAGCGAGCATAAGATATCAGAAAATGCCCTTGTTAAATGGTCAGTAAATTATTACCAGGATAAGAATAGCGTGTCCGCAAACGGAAAGATAACAGGATGGTCCGACGAACAGTATGACATCACCTTGAGTGATGAAAACGGCAACACTGTTGATACATATTCTGTTGATCCCGATACAGGTATCGGTACAGATTCCACCGGCGAAAAAGTTGATCTTCCCCAGACAGGTATGTCAGACATTAATAAGGCTGTTGCTGGTCTTGCCGCTCTAATGACACTCGGCGGACTTGCACTTGTCAGAAGAAGCGGAAAAGAAAACGCAGAATGATAATACGCCGGGAGCGCTGCTCATTCAGCGGCCTCTCGCACACTAAAAGGAGAAAAATTATGAGGAAAGCCAAAAAATTATTCGCAATTATGAGCGCAGCTGCAATTGAGTTTTCAGCTATGGGACTGAATGCTTCCGCAATCGATAACAGCAGTGACAAAAACGTAGAACAGCTTCTATCTCAGATGTCAACCAAACAGAAGATTGAACAGATGATTATGATAACACTACGCCCGTGGTCTGACGACAATGGAGAGGCTGTAAGCGTTACCACCCTCAATGGGGAACTGAAGCAGTTTATCAAAGGCCATAACTTCTCGGGAGTTTGCCTGTTTGCTGATAATATACAGACAACAGAACAGAGCATTGCTCTCACATCCGAGATACAGCAGGCGGCTCTTGACAGCGAATGCGGAATACCTATGATGATTAGCGCCGATCAGGAAGGCGGAATTATATACCGTCTCGGAACAGGTACTCCGACCTGTGGAAATATGGCTCTTGGAGCAACAAATGATCCCTCACTCGCATTTGAAAATGCCAGGATCATTGGCAGTGAATTAAGTTCTGTCGGCATAAATACCAATCTTGCACCTGTATTTGACGTAAATAATAATCCTTCCAACCCGGTCATCAACATCCGCTCATTCTCATCTGATCCTGATATAGTGGGCAAAATGGGTATTGAATATATAAAGGGACTGCAAAACGAAGGTATCATCACGACATGCAAGCACTTCCCAGGGCATGGCGATACAGGTACTGACAGTCATACAGGACTGCCACTAATTGACAAAAGCTATGATGAGATAAAAAATCTTGAGCTGAAGCCGTATAATGAGGAAGTACTCAATAGTACTGATATGATAATGACAGCTCATATACAGTTTCCGCAGATAGAGACAGAAACATATATCTCAACCTTGAATGGCGAAAACGTAAACATTCCTGCCACACTTTCAAAGACGATAATCACAGATATCCTCAGAAACGACCTCGAATTTGATGGTGTTGTTACAACTGATTCAATGCTGATGGATGCTATCCAGAAGAATTTTGACCTCGTTGATGCCGCAGTGCTTGCAATGAATGCCGATGTAGATATTCTTCTTGAACCGATGACTATCCAATGCAGTGAAGATATTTCCAAAATGGAAATATATATTGAAAATATCGAAAAGGAAGTCAATGATGGAAATATCTCTGAAGAAACTATCAACAAATCAGTGACGAGGATACTCTCAATGAAAGAAAAAAGAGGAATACTTGACTACACTGATCCGAACGCAGAAGAAGCACTAAAAACAGTCGGATCTTCTGAGCACAGGGAGAAGGCTTTACAGATAGCTGAAAAAGCCATTACACTCATCAAGAACGACAATGATCTCCTGCCTCTCGATCTTGGGAACAACGGAAAGATCGCATATTTCTATCCTTATTCAAATGTTGAGAACACTATGGCGTTTGCACTTAACAGACTAAAAAGCGAGGGCATCGTTGCAGACGGCGTAACTGCAGACTGCATTTGGCACAGATACCACAATGCATCCGAATTTGAGGAAAATATTAAGAACAGTGACATTGTGATCCTTGCTTTTGAGATGTACAGTACAGATAATCTCGATAAAACAAACGAAAACAGAGGCTGGCAGGCGAAATTTGCCGACGATCTTATATCCCTTGCTCATGAAAATGATAAAAAGGTCGTACTGATCAGTGCAAATATCCCCTATGATACCGCGCGCTTCCCGGAAGCTGATGCTATACTTGCAGCATACTGCGCTAACGGAATGAACGATCTTCCCGTAGAGGGACAGGAAAACACTGCATACGGTGAAAATTACCCAGCAGCACTGATAACCGCATTAGGCGGCAATTCACCCACAGGAAAGCTTCCCGTTGACATATATGCGATTGATGAAAATGCTAAGTATACAAATGAAGTGCTATACAGTCTGGGTTACGGGCTGAGCTACAAAGAAGAAACTGCAACTACAACTTCTACAAACACGACATCTACGACCACTACAAGCAAAACTTCAACAGCCTCATCAACAGCAGCCAAAAGCACTAATAACCCCAATACAGGCGATAGTGGAACAGCTCTTCTTCTGACAGTTATCTCACTCGCATGTGGTACTGCTTTTATAGCAAGGAAGAAAGAAAATTAATCTTAACCTCAGAAAAAACTACATATTAATACAAATTCGCTTCATTCAACAAAATCTTAAATAAGAAATGTCAAAAAAAATAAAAAGGAGAAGTCATGAATAATACTATTGGAATTATTGGCGCAATGGACGAGGAAGTCGAAAGACTTATTAAAGAAGCTGACATCTCTTCGACAGAAACGGTTGCAGATATGGTATTCCACATCGGTAATCTCGAAGGCAGACAAGTTGTAATAGTAAAATGCGGTATGGGAAAAGTCAATGCCGGAATATGTGCACAACTTCTTATTAGTCTCTATAATGCAAACAGAATAATTAATACCGGTTTTGCCGGATCGCTGTTAAAAGGCCTGAATATAGGTGATATTATAGTTTCGTCTGAAGCAGTTCAGCATGACTATGATGTTTCGCCGATAGGATTCAAAAAAGGCGAGATACCATTTACAGGTATTATAGCATTTCCAGCAGAAAAAGAACTTGTTAATTCTGCCTGCAGAATTCTCTCAGAAACCCTTCCTGATGTACGAGTGCTTTCTGGTCGTATTTGCAGCGGTGACCAATTCATTTCAGATAAAGCAGCAAAAGAACGTATCTGCTCTGAATTCGGAGGCCTTTGCTGTGAAATGGAAGGAGCGGCTGTTGCACAAGTATGTTTTCTCAACAAAGTACCGTTCGTCATTTTAAGAGCAATATCAGATTCTGCAGATGAAACCGCCGGCGATGAATTCAACTTCAGTGTTTTCCAGAGCAGTGTCGCAGCAGAATTTGCGAATGCAATTATTAAGTTAATATCTGAAACATGACAAGATAATAGTTACTTATTCTTTTCTCATCATCACGTGACTAAAAAATTTCCCGCCGTTCAATGTGAACGGCGGGATTCTTATATAATACGGATATATTCTCTGTCCGGTTGGCTTTCAAAAGTCAGAAGACACATCAGAGCGATAACCGCTCCCTGAAATGTTCCATTACCATCAAGATTT